>NZ_ALNN01000075.1:0-10037 GCF_000293175.1 Capnocytophaga sp. CM59 | reverse complement strand
CAGTATGACAGAGAAGGATCATTGTTATGAAAATGCTTGTGCAGAGCGTGTAAATGGGATATTGAAAGCTGAATTTCTCTTAGATAGGACATTTAATGACGAACAATTAGCTGAAAGAGCTGTTCGTTCGGCTATAGAGACTTATAACCAAGAGCGCCTACACTGGTCATTAGAGTTGAAGACACCAGATAGTATTTTCTTTAATCAAGTAGCATAAACATAGATATTATAGGCTATTAAAGATAAAAGCCATGCTTATATATGATTACAGAACTAAAGTTATTCCTGAAGTTACATAAAGTGTGACTTGATAAAAATGATGTTAAACAAATAACTAAAAGTGTCAACTAATTTTAGGACATGACATAGTGGTCAGACACTGATAGCTGAAAACTAAAAACTGACTACTGACTATAAGTGTTTATCACAATCCTAAAATATTTAGGGTCATAGAGGGTAGTCATGGAGTAGAAGGCGTCTTTACGTTGCTTTTTGTCTTGAGGAAAGGAGAGGTAATGCAGGTCGTTATCCAGAATTTGGTAAATCAGTTCGGTACAATAAAGTTCGCTAGGGTCGTCTATCACGCCACGATGGTCAAAGGGCACCCCTTGTTGTAGGTAATAGCGAGCGCGCTCCACTACCTTGAGACCTTGTTCGCGGGTCAGCCCTTGGGGACGTACCACGAGTATCTTCTCAGGCATGGAGTATTGTAAAAAGGTAGAGAGGGGTTGCTGCTGCATACCGTCCGTTTCGCTGACATCGGAGGAGAGGGAGTGAATAACCCACCACTTGCCCCCTTGACGGCAGAGAATCCCCGAATGGGTAACATCGAACCTGCCATCGTTAAGCCTTTGGGAAATCATATCGCTAAAGAAGCCATAACCCCTTCTAAGGATAATATCCCCTGGGCGGAGGGAATCCAGCTGGGTAGGGGAGAGGCGTATCCTGTCTTTGTTTTTAGCCACCTGCCGCTCTTCCTCTTGGGTATCTATATAGAAAAAGAGGTGAAACCCACCCCATAAGAGCAGCGGAAGAATGAGCCAATAGGCTAATTTGCTGATTCGCCAATAGGCTAATTTGTCAATGAGTCGATGTGCCAATATGTGATTTATTTTGGGTGCAAAGATAGGAAAATAATGACAAGTGACGAACAACTGATATACCACAATAGAATTTGTCACTAGTTAGTAATTTCATACATATAACTCCTTTTTGTGCAAATTTTTTTTGTATATTTTTCTTTTATTCCAAAAAAATGTTGTACTTTTGGGGTCAAATAAAATAAAATTTTTAATATATGAAACGTAATTATTTTTTACTCTTATCCACTTTGCTCTCTATACCTATTATGGCACAGGAGAAAGATTCCTTGCAGGTAGAGCAAAAGGCACCCAGTGGTGTCATGGAACAAAAGAAAGATAGCGTCAGTAGTAAAGAAGGAGGCAACCGAAATATGTTGCTCAACGCCTCTAGTGCTGACCAGCCCCGCCAGATCAATGTGGGCTTGCCTTCGAGCTTAGGTGCTACCATCTTCGAAGATGGACTACCTGTTTCCTATAGCTTCTGGCCAGATATGCCTTATTATTCTTGGTTTGGTGGCACCAGCTATGGTAGGGTGGCTCCTTTAAGCCTCACCGAAGGTGCCTTACAATATGGAGCTGTAGGCTATATATTGGATAGTTACCATAAGAGGTCTTCCGAAAATTTCAAAGGTGTTACCTCTTACCAACTTAATCATTTTGGACGTCAGTCTGTAGATATAACCCTAACTGGAGCCTTGGGCAATAGTTGGGGTTATTTAGTAAGCTCCAACCAGATTTGGGATCCCGGCACCTCCAAGATGCAGGCTGTCAACCTCCCTAAACGTGTACAAAGCTATAAGGCAATGGTGGACAAGACTTTTGCCGAAGGTAAAGGATATGCCAGCTTGTTGTATCAGTACAGCCGCTATATGAGTGTAGGCTCCGCTTATGCCCCCTTTATATATAAGGGCGACGGAAGTGTAGAACAGTACAAGGGCTTTAGATACGGTCTCGACACCTATTATGGCAATGAGGCCTCTTGGTTCCCTTACTTAGATGTAATGACAGGGGAGAAGAAAACTAAAAGATGGACAGATGCAGGTACTACCGACAACCATCAGCTCACTTTCTTGCTTAACTATACCTTGGAGAACGGCTCTCGCTTGGAGGTAAGCAGTAAGGCTAAGTTTGGAGATGTAAGTATGGGTATAAGTGCCGTTTCGGGTATTGTGAATAATACACTTGGCAAGTATTTCTATGCTGATGGCCGTCCTTTTACAGGGGATAAGATACAAAACCGCTATTTCATGTACGTGCCTGGTTTCGAGCGTGATTGGCTTACTACTGCCTTATGGAAAGGGCAAAGTGGCAATGGGCAACACAGCTGGCGTATAGGTACCAACCTATGGTATAACCGTGCAGGCGTACAACAGATGAATACAATCACAGCACATGAGGTAAAACCTGATCCTGCTCAGCTCTATACCAAGAACCCCGACGGCACCTTGTCCGTGTCCGATATTTATAACCCAGGTAGTGGGGAATACTATGACGGACACGAAAGCAAGTTTGCTCTTTTCGCCAGTGATGATTGGCAGATCAGTCCTTCCTTATGGATGAGCTTGGGCTTACGTGGGGAATACCTTGGCTATGGTGGTACCGCCGCCCTTACCAAGGATGGCAAGAACAACAACCGTACCTTTGGCTGGTGGATCGGAGCCAACTCCAATGGAGGCATCACTAAGTTCTCTGAAGGCTTCTTTAACCCTTCTATAACCTACAATATACGCTATACCATTGCCCCAGGCTTTGGACTCTTAGGAGAGTACGTATATGTAAAGCGTCGTCCTGACTTACAGGACTATGCAGGTAGTGCCCTTCCTATTCTTGACCCAGTAAATATCAACATGGGGCGTGCAGGAATTTTCTGGAATACTGACTGGATACAGCTTGTTTCTCAGTTCTCTACCATTTCACAAACCAACTACAAGTCTCGCGGTACTTTCTATCACCTCCTTACCCAAGACGTAGGAAGCAAAAAAGCAGGTGAAGAGGTGAGTGTTACCCAGCCTATTACCTACGATGTTCAGACTATGGGTTGGACTACCGACTTTGTGCTAACTCCTTTTGAAGGCTTCTCTTTCCACGGATTGCTCACCTTACAAAATCCTCAGTACAAGAATCTTAGTATCTTTGCCACCTTTGAGGACGGGGTTACCGATGGTGCTGATGTAAGTAATAACGTGGTAACCGCCATGTCCAAAGTGCTCATTGAGCTTGACCCTTCTTACAGCTGGCGCAAATGGCGTGCAGGAGTTAACTTCCGTTACTTCAGCAAACAGTATATCAACAAGACCAATACCTTGTACTTCAACGGACACTGGGAATCCTTTGCCCATCTGAACTATGCAATGAACAAACAAGTCTCTTTTACCTTAGGTGTAATAAACTTCCTCAACCAGACAGGAGCTACAGGTTCCATAGGAGCAGCTGACTTGGTTACCAATACTTCGAAGTATACCAACTACCTTATGTCAGGCTCTTACCTTCGTCCTTTTGAGGTATCCCTTACCACTACTATCAATTTCTAATTTGTGAAACCAATCTAATACACATATGAAAAATAAAATCTTTCACCAAGTGGCCTTAGGCTGTGCTTGCTTAGGCACAGTGGCCACTACCACAGGGCAAGTAAAACTCAATGCCCAGAATATAGACGAAGTCCTTAAAGAAATGACCCTACACGAAAAGGCCTTATTGGTTGTAGGGACAGGTATGGCAGGAATTACCGATAAGTCCAATTCTAATTTTGGTTCTTTCTCCAAGTTAGTGCCTGGGGCTGCGGGTACTACAGTGGCTATTCCTCGCTTAGGTATCACCTCAGCGGTGCTTTCCGATGGCCCTGCAGGGGTACGTATTGACCCTACCCGCCCTTATGACAGCAAGACATATTATTGTACTCACTTCCCTATAGGTACTTGTCTTTCCAGCTCTTGGAATATCCCCTTGGTTACTGAGGTAGGAGCGGCCATAGGAAAAGAAGCCAAAGAGTATGGGGTGGATGTAATGCTCTCCCCTGGAGTGAACCTTCACCGCGACCCTCTAAACGGACGTAACTTTGAATACTATTCCGAAGATCCTCTATTAGTGGGAGAAATTGCCTCTGCTTATATCAATGGCATACAAAGCCAAGGGGTAGGTACCTCTATCAAGCACTATGCAGTCAATAACCAAGAAACCGCCCGCTTGGGTAACGATGCCCAGGTCAGCCCACGTGCCGCTCGCGAATTGTATCTCAGAGGCTTTGAGATTGCCATTAGAAAAGCACAACCCTGGACAGTGATGTCTTCCTATAACTTAGTCAATGGCACCATGACCAGCGAGCGCTATGACCTACTAACTACCATTCTACGTGATGAATGGGGCTTTAAGGGTATTGTGATGACCGACTGGATGGGCGGTACGGATCCTATCCGTCGTAACAAAGCCACTGACCGTGTGGCCAATATGAAAGCAGGTAATGACCTGATAGAACCAGGAGAAGACAAAGATGTAGCCACTATAGAGGAGGCGGTAAAGAATGGCACCTTGGATGTGAAGTACTTAGATACCAATGTGCGCCGTATCTTGGAGTTCATTGTCAAGACTCCTCGCTTCAAGGGTTATGCTTATAGCAATGAACCAAACCTCAAGGCTCATGCCATGATAACCCGCAATGCGGCTGCCGAAGGAACCGTACTTCTGGAAAATAAAGGCGTGCTACCACTCTCTTCCGCTATCAAGAAAGTAGCCCTCTATGGAGTGGCCAGCTATGATCCTATTGCAGGAGGTTCAGGTTCTGGAAATGTAAATCGTGCCTATACCGTTTCCTTGGTAGAGGGTATGCGTAACCAAGGTTATCTAGTGGATGAGGCTGTTACGGACTATTACACTAAGTATATTCGCGAAGAAAAAGAGGAAATAGCTAAGACCAAACGCAATTGGTGGGAAGCTGTTCCACTACCTAAGGATAGACTCCCTTCCAATAGTGATCTCAATAGAGCAGCTATGAACAATGACTTGGCTATTGTTACTTTCCCTCGCCTTATAGGGGAAGGCTTTGATCGCAGTGAAAAGGAATTCTACCTCAATGATGTAGAAAAACAATTAATCCTCAAAGTCTGCGATATCTACCACAAAGCAGGTAAGAAAGTAGTGGTCGTACTCAACATAGGTGCGGCTATTGAAACTGCCTCTTGGAGTCATACCCCTGATGCAATTTTAGTCCCTTGGCAATGTGGTCAAGAGTTTGGTAACTCTGTAGCGGAAATCCTCTCAGGCAAGCTCTCTCCCTCTGGTAAATTGCCTATGACCTGGCCTGTTAAGTATAGTGATGTCTCCACTTATGGCAATTTCCCTGCCGATGGGCTTTATGTACCTGTCTTCGCCGATGGCCTAGACAAATACAAAAACCAAAAGAATGTAGGCTACACCCTCTACGAAGAAGGTATCTATGTAGGGTATCGCTATTTTGACTCTTTCAAAAAACAGGTGTCTTACCCCTTCGGTTATGGACTCTCTTATACTACCTTTGGCTATGACAAGCCTATGGTAAGTGACAAGGGAGAGACTGTAGAGGTGAGCGTAAAGGTTACCAACACTGGTAAGGCTGCGGGTAAGGAAGTAGTACAAGTGTATGTTACTGCCCCTAAGGGAGCGGTAGATAAGCCAGCCCAAGAGCTTAAGGCCTTTGCTAAAACTCGCGTCTTAGCCCCTGGAGAAAGCCAAACCCTTAGCATGACTGTTCAAAAGGCCGATTTGGCGTCTTTCAACACCAAAGAAAGTGCTTGGATTACCGATGCAGGTCAGTATACCTTCCATGTGGGAGCTTCCAGCCGCAATATCAAGGGCAGTGCTACGCTCAAGGTAGGTAAGATTGTCAGAAAAGTACATGATGTATTGCACCCTACCATGAAGTTCAACGAACTTAAGAGATAATCCTTTTCTATCCAAATAGTTATCATTAGAATAACACACACTCCAAAATCCACTGCAAAAAAATAAGGATAGGAGTGTGTGTTATGTTTTACAAAAAAAGACTTTAAGCACAAAAATAATTGTAATTTTTTTGTTATTATTCCAATCTTTTTTCGTACATTTGGGGCAAAATTACTTAAAAACTTTAATGTATGAAACGTAGTTATTTTTTATTAGCCACTGCCATTATAGGGATTCCACTGATGGCTCAAGAGAAAGACAGTCTCTCTACCAAACAAAAGACACCTGATACTGAGGAAAACCGCAATGTGATGCTCAATGCTTCCTCCAACTCAGGGCCTCGCGAAGTAAATATCGGGCTGCCATCTTCCGTAGGGGGTATTACCGTATTGGAGAATGACCTTCCTGTGGTGTATTATTTTTGGCCTGAGTTGCCTTCTCGTACTTGGCGCCCCTCACAGAGCTTGAACATGCGCGGGCTTATCTCGGTAGGTGAATCTACCCTTACCATTGGGGACTTCGGGTATGCAGTCAATACCTATACCAAGACAGGGGGCGACAAGACCCAGATAGAGGGTCTGCTCAAGGGGAACCATCATGGTTATTACTTAGGCGATGTGAATCTCAACGGCCGTTTTGGACAAAGCCATTGGCACTATGCTATAGGAGCATTGGTTACTGGCGACCCAGGAGAGGCCAAGCACAAAGGTTCCCGACTTATTGATGATACTCAAATATTCAGAGGCGTACTGACTTACAAGTTTGATGAGAAAAGCGATATTAACTTCGGTTATAAGTTTGCTCGTTCTAAGATGATAGGTCATTACGCCCCTTTTATTTATCATACCGACGGTAAGGTAAGCGAATACAATGGCATAGGCATCGGTACCGACTCGTATATGATCAGCGATGGGTATATCATCTTCAAGAATGCTCTTACAGGTGAGCCTTATCGCGCCAATTATACAGGTAGTGATTCTCCACTTTGGTCTTTCTCCCATACCTTTGACCTCTTTGGTAAGAATGACTTAGGCAATGATTGGTTCTTTAAGCACTCCACTCGTATTCGTTATGCAGAATCTTCTGCCCTTATTCCACTACTGGCAGGTTCTGTAAAAAGAGGTAACCAAGGTTATAGCTACCTTGATGGTACCCCTTACACAGGAGAATATGTACAGCGTATGTTGGCTATTCTTTCTCCTAAAACCCCTACCACTACTTGGATGACCCGCCTATGGGCAGAGAAGAAGACAGACAACCACCAGTGGCGCTTTGGGGTATTGGGTCAGTACTACAAGGAAGATAACTACCACCAAGATCGTTCTTTCCTCTTCCACTCTGTAGAGAAGCAACCTCGTATCTTGCGCCGAGATGGCACTACTGATCCCTTCTTTGACTACAACGTAGGAGCAGAATACCACAGCGGGTATGAAACTAAGATTACCGCCTATGCCTCCGACAGCTGGAATGCAACCCCTTGGCTCGACCTCTCTTATGGAGCTAACTTCCAGTACCACAAGCTCGAAGGTGATTATAGCTTGCAACCTCGCGGAGCAAATGTAGTGCTAAACCAACCTTTTACTACTTTTAACCACGACTGGTATCACCTCAACGGAGATTTACGCGCGGTAGTGAAACTCACCCCTGAGTTTGGCCTATTGGCTAACTTCACTTATCAGGAAAAACACGGCCAATTGGAAAACTATTCAGGTGCCTATACACCCGATTTTACTAAGACTAAAACACCTTTCCTAGCAGGCGGTATCTACTATAACAACAAATGGCTTAGCTTGGTATCACAGGTATCTACCCTTACACGTAATAATTACCAAACCCGCCTAAGTATCTCCGACCGCAACAGCCCTCGTTCTGAAGTGGTTTCTGTACATTACGACATCAAGACTGTGGGTTGGACTACCGATATGGTACTCAAGCCTTTTGATAATTTCCAATTGCACTACTTACTTACCTTGCAAAACCCTGAGTATAACAACTATGGCTGGACGAATCCGTTCAACGGACGCTCTATCAGTTATAACAACAATATCGTAACAGGTATCTCCAAGGTACTGATGGAAATAGACCCTTCGTATAGCATCAATAAGTTCCGTTTCGGACTTAACTTCCGCTATTTCAGCAAACAATATGTAAGCCCTACCAACCAGTTCTTTGTAGAACCCCGTTGGGAATCCTTCTTCTCCTCTTCGTATGAGATCAACAAGCACCTGAACCTTGGTTTCAATGTGGTGAATATCTTCAACCAGACAGGAGCCTCCACCAGTATTGCCAATTCAGAAATCCCTTATGATAACATACAAGATGCTGAAGGTAGCTTAGTTACAGGTTCTTACATACGTCCACTTACCTTTGAACTACAATTGAATTTTAGGTTTTAAGCTCCAACCAAATCTTAAACCACATGAAATCTCTGAAAGCAATTTTTTTACTATGGGTTATGACCATGGCTGTCTCTGTTGAGGCAGTCATGGCTTCTAATCCGCCTGAGAAGAAACCACGAATCATCATCACTGCCGATCCTGAGCTGGACGACAATAACTCTTTGATACGCTTTTTATTGTACAGTACCGACTTTCGAGTGGAAGGCCTTATCTATGCCAGTAGCCAATTCCACTGGAAGGGTGATGGGAAGGGAACCACTTGGTATGTACCTAACCGCGAATATGGGCGTGTAGGCATGACCCAGCCTATGACCTCTTGGCGCTATGTGCCCGAAGAACGCTTTATCCACGAGAATGTGGAGACCTATGCCAAGGTGTATAAAAACCTCAAGGTACATCACCCCGATTATCCTACCCCTGAGTACTTATTATCCAAAATACGTGAAGGCAATGTCGCCTTTGATGGGGATTTCTCCAAAGATACCCCAGGCTCAGAGCTTATCAAGCAGTGTATACTTGATGAAGATGACAGCCCCCTATATATTCAAGCATGGGGAGGGGCTAGCACCATAGCCCGCGCACTGAAGTCCATAGAGGAAATCTACTCAGGACAGCCCAATTGGCCTGCACTGAAAAAACGTATCTCTAAGAAGGTTGTCCTATGCCTATCCATGGATCAGGACGATACTTATGCCCGCTATATTCACCCCTTTTGGCCAGAGATAACCGAGCTAAATCCCAATGGCATGCAAGTGGATTTGACTTTCTTCGCCCCCTTGAGAGCCAAAGAAGAAAACAAGGTGTTCTATTCTCCCGAATGGACACAAGAGTACATACGCAGCAAAGGCCTCTTTGGTGAGCGCTATCGCGTATGGGGCGATGGCAAACAGATGGTTAAGGATGATATCTTTGATTTTTTCGGAGTGAGCGAATTGGGTAAGGACAAGCTCAAGGAAAAAGGGTATATCTTATGGATGCCTACCCTGCTTCCCAAGGGTACTTTCATCTCGGAAGGGGATACTTTCTGCTATTTGAACCTAATAGACAATGGCCTACGCGGAGATGAAGACCCTACTTTCTGTGGTTGGACAGGTGCTAAGATGGCCATTCCTGCTGAGGTAAAGAGTGCCGATATACCCGCTTATCTTCGTCAAAAGATTGGTCTGCCCGACTTTACCCCTGCCGTACAATATGGCTTTGCCGCTCGTATGGCCTGGTCGGTAACTGATGACTATAAGAAAACTAACCATGAACCCACCATCAGTGGAGCTAATGAAATAGAGGTAAAAGCAGGGGCACGTGTATCGCTCAAGTGCAAAGTAAGCGACCCAGATGGTAATAAGGTCAAGCTACAATGGTATCAATTCAAGGTAGGTAGCTACACAAAAGATGTGGCCATAGATGGAGCCACTACTGACACTGCTACCATTACGATCCCCACCGATGCTAAAGCAGGAGACACCCTCCACTTTGTCCTTGAGGCCACTGACGAAGGTAATCCACCCCTTACTCGCTACCATAGGGTAGTGCTTAGGGTAAAATAATAACGAATTTTGGTGGTGCTTCAAAAAGTATGATACAACTTTAGATATACCCATAATTGATATAAAAGAAAGCTAAAGCAAAGGCCTTTAGATGA
>NZ_ALNN01000074.1:0-1522 GCF_000293175.1 Capnocytophaga sp. CM59 | reverse complement strand
TAAAACAGACTTAGATTGCGAAGAATATCTAGCTTCTTTAAAGTGGGAAGATGGATATTGCTGTCGCAAATTACGAGGTATATATTCTTGGGTATCAGAATTTAACATAGACCGCTATTTAGCTGAGTATAGTTTTAGAATCAATCGCTCACAAAGCAAAGAGACTATCTTTAACAAATTAATGAAAAGAATTGTAGAGCATTCTCCCGTTTCCCAAAGTCAATTAGTATGTAGCTAAATAGACACCTCAAATCCTTTATATCAAAACTTGTTTCCGCCTTTACTATTCTATTAGTAAGTGCGATGGCTTACTCAAGCAATATGGCTACTATGTATGTGTATGTTTGTAACGGACCTAGTAGCAAAGCATATCATTACACTCCCAACTGCAAAGGCTTGCAAAAATGTAGTAAGCAAGTTATAAAAGTTACCTTAGAAGAGGCAAAAGAAAAAGGAAGAAAGCTATGTGGCTATGAGGATTAGTTGCTAATATAGATAATAAAAACTGCCCCAGAATAGTTGGGGCAGTTTTTTGTTGTATATTTGCAGTCAAAATACAATCTTTATGAAAAGAATACTCTATCTATTAATCGTTTCTCTACTTGTGGCTAATTGCTGGCAATCTTCTGATAAAAAGGAGAATAATGAAGTCACTCAAGCAAATGATATAAAAGAAAATCCTAAAGAAGATTTCGGCGAAGAGGAAATGCCTAAACAAAGTAATGATACTATTATTACTCCTAAAGATGTAAAGGTAAATGAAGATGGTACTATTTTTTATGATCATCACCGTCTTATTTACATCGAAAAAATTTCTGAACTTATAAAGAAAGTAGAAGATACTGAGATATTTAAGTTTAAAGAAATTTATAGATGTTACATCAATGAAGATGAATTAGAAGATATGATCTTAGCTTTTGATAATAAGTATACTCATTTTTCAGCTACTGGAGATATTGATTGGACTGTTGCTCCCGTTATAGTGCTACTCAACAAAGGGGATAATCTATATAAAATGTCTTATAATTCAACAATTTACCCTAATTCTTTTGGAGATCACTTTGGCAACATCTCTATAAAGAACAATTTTTTTACTATTGAATTATTTAATCAAGTACTTGAGAAATATGATTCTGAAAAGTACATCACTTTCAAATATGACGAACAGAAGAAGGATATTTTTCTTCATAGATATGGAGAGATTATCAATTGGTGGGAAGGTAAACCTACTAACACCCAACTTACTAAAAAAGATTTTGGAGAAATATCTTTTGAAGAATACGATGAAGATGTGATAAAAGAATTAGTTTATAAGGTAAAGAATAAATAAATTGAGGTGTCAAAATAATTTCATATATTTGCATTCTGAAAATTAATGTATTATGGAATTATTTAAGGGACAAAGCCTCTTAGAGTTTACTGAACGCTTTAAAACAGACTTAGATTGCGAAGAATAGCTAGCTTCTTTAAAGTGGGAAGATGGATATTGCTGTCGCAAATTACGAGGTATATATTCTTGGGT
>NZ_ALNN01000073.1:0-19036 GCF_000293175.1 Capnocytophaga sp. CM59 | reverse complement strand
CTAATAATCAATTATTTGTAAAAACCTCCCCCTCACCCCCCTCCAAAGGGAAAGTCCGCGAGAGCGGAGTATGTGTCTTTAAGAGCGTTGAAATAGCCTAATTTGTTTATCTAATTGGAAAATTTTCTTTCTATAACTTATTGAACCTCTACTACTTACTAACTCCCCCCTTGAGGGGGGGGTAGGGGGGATGTTTTGAGAATCAGTAAGTTATAAAGCCTGCGAAACTTAAATATTTAATCTTTTTTTGACTTCAACACTTTATTGATACAAATTATCAACGTGAGTTCGTCGTAAGCAAAATTATATTTTTTCTCCCACAAAGCCAGCGAGTGCTCACAGCTGGGTATGTGAAACACGGATTTTCATGGAGAGAATAACACAACAACTAAGCATAACTCTATAATTTCCACGGATAAATTAAATAAGACCTTTGGTCTTATAAAAATCTGTGTAAATCGCAGGAGCATGATTACACAAACATAGAAAATCTGTGAAATCCGTAAAAATCCGAGGGAGCTTTCGTTATATCGAACTCACGTTAAGTAAATAACTCTATAAAATAAAGACACCCAAAAAATAAACATAGTATTACTTTTTGGGTGCTGGGGGTGTGGGCTTTGTAGCCTATCAATAGGAGGCGTCCCTCACCGAGTTATATAGGCTTTATGACAATGCAAAGATATATATTATTTGGTAAATAGCAAATATATCTTATCTCCGAAACTATTTATCATTATAGTGTCCCAATAATCGAAAAACAAGGATTGTTTTCTCTTCCTCAAAGACTTCATAAGTAACCCTATCCTTCTTTGACAACTCTCTACTCCACACCTGCTCATTAGGATAGTGCTTTAATCTTTCAGGAGAAGCAAAGCCATTACTATCCATTGGAGTTAGGGCTATTTCTGCAAATATTCTCTCTAATCTCTTTTTGGTAGCAGGGGAAGCAGATTTTTTAATTTTCTTTAACTGTTCTAAGGCCTCTTCTGTTAGCTCAATATTATAAATAGGGATAATAGGTAAAGACTCTTCTTCTAAATGTTCTCCCATATATCAAGAGGATTTATTTTAGTAGTCCTACCTTCTTTGTAATCCTTTCGTCCTTTCTCTACTACTTCTTTAAGGGTTTCAATACTTTTAATCTTTACTTTCTTAGCGTCAATTTTCTTTAGAAACTCTTCCACTAAGGGGAGGTTTATTTCCCGAATCTCAGCTTGTAATAATAATGTTTGCATAGCATATATTTTTAGGTTCATCTTCTTAATATGCCAACCGCTCCATGATTGCAGTGGCTATCATAAAACACAAATAATATGAATAGGACTTCTCAAACTCTCAAGTAATCCTTATCCCATTATTAAGTTGGATACAAAATTAAGGATTTCCAAGTAAGCACAAAAGAAATTTAACATATAAAAATACAATCCATTTTTGAGAAAATCATATCATTTTTTAGTTGCTCTATTTAGCTCTAAAAACAAAAAACGCACTTAATTATAAGTGCGTTACCTTGTTGCTCCCCCTACTGGACTTGAACCAGTGACCCTCTGATTAACAGTCAGATGCTCTAACCAACTGAGCTAAGGAGGAATTTCTTATGTCTTGGAAAACTTTATTTCTCTATCAATTTTCCGAGTGCAAAGGTACAACTTTTTTTGATACTGACAAACTTTTCAAGCACTTTTTTTTCGATTTTTTGAAAATAATTTTCAAATTATTGAAAACCAATTATTTATGTTTGAAAAATAATTTAGGAAATAGCTCTTCTGGAGATTTTCGGGAGAGGAAAAGCCGCAAAGTAGCGCCTAAAAAGCCTGTCCCATAGCTATAAAATTGGATACAAACCGCCCAAACAGACAAAAATCCTATCTTACTATTGTGATTGATACGTTTGCTATCGGCAAAAATAAGTAGAAAATAGGCTATATATACAAAGATAAAACCCCACTGACCTATAGCCAATAAGCCTAATGAGACAAGAAAGCCTATAAGGAAGAGCGTTGGTAGATAGTGTACAAGCTTGCGAGACTGCTTATGCCAGCGATTAAGTATGGCTCGCGTTTGCCCGAATTTCTTGACCTGTACATAATATTTGTACCATGAGATACGTCGCTTGTGATAGACAAAGGCCTCTTCCACAAAAGCTGTCTGTAGCCCTGCTTTCCATAGGCGAATGCTCAGGTCGGGGTCTTCCCCTGGGTGTATGCGACCGAAGCCTCCTGTTACTTCAAAGGCCTTGCGAGAAAGCCCCATATTGAAACTGCGAGGTTCAAACTTGCCTATGCTTCGCTTGCTGCCTCGGATGCCCCCTGTAGTGAGGAAGGAAGTCATCGCATAGTTGATTGCTTTTTGGATATCCGTAAATTGGTCTGTTGCCGCATCGGGGCCTCCGAAACAATCCACATAGTGCTGCAAGAGGAAGTCATCTACCGATTCTAAATAATGAGGAGGCAACAGACAATCAGAGTCCAAGATGATAAAATAATCTCCCGAAGCCCTTTGCATACCATAGTTGCGGGAATCTCCAGGGCCAGAGTTCTCTTTATACAAATAGATGACCTTAGTCTTATCGGCAAAGGAAGCTACTACCTCTTGGGAGGAAATAGAGGAGCCATCTTCTATAATAAGTGTTTCAAAATCGCCTGTATAGGTTTGCTCAGCTATGCTTTCCAATAGCTCTTTTACCTCCTCAGGACGGTTATATACAGGTACAATAAGGGAATATTTCAATTTAAAAAAATTAGTAACTTTGCAAAGATAAAAAAAACATTTCAGTTAGAACCGTTTTTTAGCAATATTTTCAAGCATACAAAAATAAATCATAATTTCCCAACAGAAAGCACTTATTTGTAAATAATGTCGTATTTTTGTCCCCAAAAAAGTAAATATTAAATAGAGCATATGGGAACGAAAAAGACAACCTCTCAAGGTTTTACAAGAAAAAGACTGCTAAAATATTTTTGGGGTACCTTCCTAGTGGGGATCTTATCCATTATTTTTCTTTTCCTCTTGGCCGACTGGGGCGTATTTGGCGAAATGCCCGACTTCAAGCGCTTAGAGAACCCTGAGACGAACCTAGCCTCAAGTATCTATTCTGCTGATGATGAGCTATTAGGGAAATTCTATTTCAATGATAACCGCACCCCTGTTACCTACAAAGACCTGCCTGAACACCTAGTCAATGCGCTCATTGCTACCGAAGACGAGCGTTTTGAGAAGCATTCGGGTATAGATATGCGAGGAACACTACGTGCTATTGTATTCTTAGGCCGACGTGGAGGGGCTTCTACCATCACCCAGCAGCTGGCCAAGCTCCTCTTCCATCGTGAAGGGTCTAAGAAAACAGGCGAACGCTATTTGCAAAAGATCAAGGAATGGATCATCGCCATTCGCCTAGAAAGACAGTATACCAAAAAGGAAATCCTTACCATGTATTTTAACGAATACGACTTTAATAATAATGCCGATGGGATTCGTTCGGCCTCTCGTATCTATTTTGGAAAAGAACCTAAAGACCTCAAAATAGAAGAAGGGGCAGTACTAGTAGGTATGTTCAAGAACTCTTCACTCTATAACCCTCGTCGCAATCCTCAAGGGGTTGTCAATCGTAGAAATGTAGTACTGGCACAAATGGAGAAAAACCACTACCTCACTACCAAGGAAAAAGACTCCTTGCAGAAACTTCCTTTGCGCCTGAATTTCAACCCTGAAGGGCACAATGAGGGTATTGCTACCTATTTCCGCGAACATTTGCGTAATTTTATGAAGGAATGGATCAAGGACAACCCCAAACCCGATGGGTCTAAATATGACATCTATTCCGATGGATTGAAGATATACACTACTATTGACTCTCGTATGCAGGCAGCCGCTGAAGAGGCCGTACAAAAGCATATGAAAAACCTCCAAAAGGCCTTTGCCGAAGAGAATAACCTGAAAAAAAATAAGACATTTCCTTTTGTAAAACTCTCCAAGGAGGAAATTGATCGCCTTATGGAACGTGCCATGAAGAACTCAGAGCGCTGGGCACAGATGAAAGCCGCTGGTATCTCGGACAAGGATATACGTGCTTCCTTCTATAAGGAGACCCCTATGCAAGTCTTCTCTTGGCATGGTACTATAGATACAGTGATGACCCCTTATGATTCCATCCGTTACTATAAGAGTTTCTTGCGTACGGCTATTGTCTCCATGGAACCACAGACAGGACACATCAAGGCTTGGGTAGGAGGTATTGACTATAACAATTTCAAATACGACCAAGTATACCAAGGCGCCCGCCAAGTAGGTTCGGCCTTCAAACCTTTTGTATATGCTACGGCAATTGACCAAAAACACTATACCCCTTGCTATCAGATTCCAGACACAAAGACTTGTATAGAAGCTGGCAAATGGGGCAATGCCAAGGAATGGTGTCCGCGTAATGCCAATGGTAGCTTCAGTGGAAAGATGCTCACGCTCAAGTCGGCTTTGGCCAACTCTATCAACTCTGTTACAGCCAAGCTGATGGACGAAGTCGGCCCAGCCACTGTGATTGACCTTATTGCGAAATTGGGTATCAATACCAAGGACATCCCCTCGCTCCCCTCTATCTGCTTGGGATCTGCCGATATTACCCTACTGGAAATGGTAGGGGCTTATGGGGCTTTTGCCAATGAGGGGAATTACCTCCAGCCTACATTTATCACCCGAATAGAAGACAAAAACGGACATATCATCTACCAACATACCGCAGAAGCAAGAAATGCCATTTCCCCAGAGAATGCTTATACTGTAGTCAAACTCATGGAAGGGGTTACCCAATCAGGTTCAGGAGCGCGCCTACGCACCAAAGGTGCCGATGGTTATGATAGTATGTATAAGAATGTCATCACAGGCTATCCTTATGCCTTTAAGAATCCCATTGCAGGAAAGACCGGTACTACACAGAACCAATCCGATGGATGGTTTATGGGAATGGTACCCAACCTTGTTACTGGAGTGTGGGTAGGCGGTGAAGACCGTTCTGTCCACTTCAAGGGAATCCGCTATGGGCAAGGAGCCACTATGGCACTGCCTATTTGGGGGTATTATATGAAGAAACTTTATGAGAATAAGGACTTAACCGTATCAAAAGACCCCTTCCCTATTCCCAAGAACGATGATGGATCCACTAGCTTCAGTGGTAGCGACTTTGATTGCAAAGGAAATGACCCTGTAGAGGCTGTAGGGGAAGACTCCGAAGGTATAGATTTCTAACCCCTAAAACCTACCAACCCTTTCACCTCTCCACCGAGCATGGCCATAGCCGTCAGTACGGCACCTATGGTAACTCCTACCAGTCCGTGCATATTGACCGATTGGCCTGTAAGGTAGAGGTTGGGGATATGGGTTTGTGGCATGATATGAGTATGTGCGATTTTATGAATATTCTTTTCATAGCCATAAATAGCCCCTGTGGGGCTACCTATATAATCGCGATAAGTTAAGGGCGTAGAGGTATAAGCGTGGGCAATGGCTCCTTCCAATTGGGGATATCGCTGATAGACCACACTGAGGAGTTGGGCGGTTTTCTCTCTCTTAAAAACCTCATAGGCCGCTCCCCTACACTCTGGCTCGGCTATGGTATTGAAAGTATGTTCCCATGCACGTACCTGCTCATAACTCATATAGGTAAGTAGTGTCATATTGTCCGAATAACTGCCACCATCCTTAGGGGGTACCATAGAGAGCATATAGGACGCAGGAAAAACATCCGAATAGGGTGCTCCCCATACTTGTTGGGTATCCCCAAACCAATAGACATTGTAGGGCAAATAGGGGAAAGTATGAGGCTTGAGCACTAGGTGTAGGGAGAAAACCCCAGAGACTGGCTCAAGTCGCTCTATACGCTTATAGTACGAGGGCTTAAAGTGTGTACGCCCTGCTATGGATAATAACTGCTGTATATCTATATCCGAAACAAATTCTTTAGCTATATACTTCTTATGCTGGGAGGTAATCACTGAGTAAATTTTTCCCTCTCTGTATTCAAAGGCAAGCGCCTCGTTTTCAGCAAACAGAGAGACGCCGAGAGCGCGTAATTGCTTGAGGAGCAACTGGGTTATTTGGCAGCCTCCACGCCTGAATCGCCATGCACTCTCCATATAGGAATTAACCGACAAGGCATGCACATACAGGGGGGTATACTCCCTAGTACCTGCATAAAGGAAGTTGTTCCCCAGTAGCACCGCCTGTAGTCGCCTATCTGAGGTAAGCTCGCGAAGAAAGTCCATTAAGGAGAGGCTAAGCAAGGCCTCATCATAACTTCCCTCTAAGCGAAAACGATAAAGAGGAAAGCGGTCGCATACTTCTTGTATTTTGGCTACATAGCGCTCTAAAGCGACTTTTTCTTTTGGGAAATAGGGTAATAACTGAGCGACAAAATTGTCATACCCTTGTGCATGAGGATAGCAGGTAGGCTCATAAGTAAAGCAAATACGGTCATAGCCGTCCTTGGGCATACACTCCAAATCCAATGCTGAAGTAATACCTGCGTAAGAGAAATAATTGTGAAGTGTTTGTCCCTCACCGAGGCTACCTACATAATGTACTCCTGTATCAAAGAGTACCTCATCACGGAGGAAAGACTGTAAATTGCCCCCAAATTGTTTGTTTTTCTCAATAATGGCAACTTTTCTTCCTTCTTTAGCCAAAATAAGGGCTGTCATAAGCCCTCCTAGGCCACTTCCTATGATGATGGTATCATACATAAATAATGACTAATGACAAGTGAGCAGTGACTAATGACTAGTGACTAACAACTAGTGACAAGTGACTAATGACTAGTGACTAACAACTAGTGACAATAGTATTAGTCATTTGTCACTTGTCACTAGTCACTAATAACTGATTCCTAATACTTTGATATAGTGAGCGTTCAGGTGTTCGCGCATAAGTTCTCTAAATGAAGCAGGGGTACCATGCTTGAGTTCTTCTAAGAGGTCACGATGGCTGATCTGTTTGCTTCCTTCAGGGAGTATATAAGCGGTTTGATAACGATTCAAGTCGTGTACATATTGGAAAATAGGCATAAAGACATCTTGGAACTTCTTGAGGATATCATTGCCTGCCATTTCATAGAGCTTACCATGGAATTTCTTTTCCTCTTCCAAATAGAAATTAAAGCTATCACAACGTTGTTCTTCAGAGCTTCGTACGATTTCTTCCAACTCCCTAAGCTGTTTGGGAGTTTTACGAGTAAAGACAAAATCGGCCATACCCACTTCCAACATCAGTCTTAGTTCAAAAAGATTGGAGAGCATCTTGATATCCACCAAGGCGGGATCAAGCATTTTTTCGAAGTTATGCACCAAGTCAGGTTCCAAAATCACCATTCCCCTATGCTTGCGGGACTCTATCAGCCCCAAGGTTCTCAGGCGCAACATAGCCTCACGAATGGCTGTTCTACTTACCCCAAGAGTCTCAGCAAATTCTAATTCTTTGGGGAGCGAATCCCCTGCTCTCAGTGCATTATCCTTGATATAATCTATGATGTGTTTCTCCACCTTATCCACCAAGGAAGCATTCTCTGCATCGGTTGTTTTTTCCTTTAATGACTTCATAAGACATACATTTAACTCACATAATATATTTGGTACAAATTTACAATCTTTTTGGGGGATAAAAAAATTTTTCTATGCTTATTTTCTATCTCCCATTTGACAAAATCTATATATAAGAAAATCAATCACATAATTAGAAACTTCATTAATTAAAAGTTAAATTTCTGATTTTAATCTTTTTGGCACTGTTTTTGAGAATTACTATTCGCAAGTTTAGAGTTAAAAGAATAGATATTATTAATTATTTTAAGATTTTTGAATATGAAAAAACATTTCACATCTGTATTCTCTGCTATTTTAGGGGGTGCTATTGCCTTAGGTGGCTATCATTTTATTATCAAAGAAAAAGAAGACAACTCCTTTTCTTTCTCTTCGCAAAAGGCGGATACCACAGGGGCAATCCACACCAATTTCCAACAAGTGGCCAATTTCAATTTTGATGAAAACAGCTTTATCAACGCTTCCAATAAGACCGTCAATAGTGTAGTCCATGTGAAAAACATGACTGTCGCTCCAGAGGTTACCTCTATTTTTGACCTCTTCAGTGGGAATACTCCTCAGCGCAGTGGCAAAGAACGCTTGGCTGGTACAGGTTCTGGGGTGATCATCTCTCCTGACGGCTATATTGTTACCAACAATCACGTGATCAATGGCGCTTCTTCGGTTCAGGTAACCCTAAATAACAACAAAACTTATAAGGCAGAAATTATTGGTTCAGATAGTAGCTCTGATATTGCGCTATTGAAAATCAAAACAGAAGAAAAACTACCTTACCTTACCTTTGCCGATTCGGACAATACCCAAATAGGCGAATGGGTCTTGGCTGTAGGAAATCCCTTCAACCTTACCTCTACCGTAACGGCAGGGATCATTAGCGCTAAAGCGAGAAACTTAGGCAACCAATACAACGGAAAGATAGAATCTTATATACAAACCGATGCCGCTGTTAATTCAGGAAATAGTGGGGGCGCTTTGGTCAATCTCAACGGAGACCTCATAGGAATCAATACCGCTATTGCCTCTCCTAACACTGGTACTTTCGTAGGTTATTCCTTTGCTGTGCCTAGCAATATCGCAAAGAAGATTGTAGAAGACCTTATAGAATATGGCAATGTACAACGCGGTATCTTAGGCGTAGCAGGTACCGAACTCAACTCTGAAGCTGCTGAAAAACTCCATATCAAACAAACCGAAGGTTTCTATATAGACAATGTAGAAGAAGATTCTGGAGCTGAAAAGGCTGGACTTAAGAAAGGTGATATCATCACACAGATGGACAATATCAAAATACGTACCTTCTCTGATCTTAGTGGTCATATCAATACCAAAAGACCTAATGACAGTGTCAATATGGTTATCCTAAGAGACGGTAAAGAAAAAGAAATCAGCGTAAGACTTCAAAAAAATGATTCCTATGTAGCCGATGATTTAGGAATTATGGTAAAGAACCTATCTGATAAAGATAAAAAAGCGTTCAACATAAAGAGTGGAGTAAAAATCACCAAAACAAGTCCACTATTTATAGAAAATGGTGTAAATCTAGATGGCAAAATACTCCTTTCTATCAATGGAAAAGATGTAAAAGATGTTGATAGCGTAAAAAATATTCTTGAAAACAACCAATCACAGCGTAACGCTATTGTGGTTCTTAATAAGAATGGAGAAAAAGAACGCTACTTCCTATAGATCATTTCATGTATTCATACCTTAAAGTTTGATTTTTATTAGTGTTAAAATAGTTTGCCCAAAAAGCAAACTATTTTTTCTTATGTAAAAATCTATTTTACACACCATAAAAATATCCTCATCAATTAATTATACTTTTTTTAGCATTTGCAAGGATACTTATGTGACAATTTATTTTTACTTTTGCCTGCCGTTTCTAATGAAAAGACCTTATTCTTATGGATACTCGCAAGGATATTCAGTGGGCTTTCCTTTATTTTATTATCACCATTCTATTGGGCTTGTCTCTTAGAGTGTCTTATATAGCCGATGTTTTTTTTAATGTTCGCCACATTACCCACACTCATTCTCATATTGGGTTGTTAGGGTGGATATATACAATACTTACCTCGCTCATCTGTCAGTATTTTCTAAGACCGACCGATAGGAAGCCTTATTTTATTCTATTTCTCTGCACCCAATTGGCCATTGTTGGGATGCTTTTTTCTTTCCCTTTTGGGGGATATTTCTTATATTCTATTATTTTCTCATCTCTTTTTGTGATTTGTACCTATTGGTTTGGTATTTTCTTTCTCAAAAGGAGTAAAAAATATAACTTTATACGCTTTTCTATCTCCAAGAGTGTAGATACGGAGCATGACAAACCACTTTCTTTGAGATTTGTCCGCTGGGGTGTCTATTTTCTTATACTCTCCAGCATCGGGATATGGTTGCTTCCTGTGGCTATTGTCAAGACTGGTAAGGGAAGCGAATGGTATAACAGTGCCTTGTACTTCTTCCTACATTTCCAGTACAATGGTTGGTTCTTGGCCGTACTCTTTGGCCTTTTGGTAAGCGAGATTGAGCATAAGAGCCTTGTGAGCAGCAAGCGACTCACGGGAGCACTCTACAGCTTTGTCATAGGTACCATAGGCTCTGTTACGCTCTCTTGGGTGGGCTTTTTCAACGAACCCCTCTTATATATTATTGGAAATATCTCAGGCTTTTTGCTCTTGGCTAGTATCTTTAAGCTATATAGAACTTATATGCGATTGGAGAAACCTGCCTTTCTTATGCAGCTATTCCTATTGCTTTGCTTGATCAAGACTATTTTCATGTTTTTAGGCTCCTTCCCTTGGATTGCCGAAGTGGTATTACCCAACAGAGAATTTGTTATCAGCTACTTACACTTCACTTTCTTAGGGGTTGTGGGTTTTGGTGTCCTATATTTTTTGCAAAAGAGCCTGCATATTCGCTTCCCCCACTGGAGTATTTCCCTATATAGCACTGCCTTTGTCGGTAGTGAAGAGCTGATTACTTATAAGGGGCTTGCTATACTTTACGAACTCTTCTTGCCTGATAACTATTATATATTGTTAGTACTCTTCAGTGCACTGTTCTTTGTTGCTGTGGGTTATTGGTGCTATCTTATCTTTAAAAAAGTACACAATCAGCCCAGTGAAGAAGCACACCAATCTTAACCTTTATTCAAAAAGCATACCTATTTTCCTTTATTTTTCTTTCTGAAAAGTTATTTTTATTAATCAAAAAGTTAAAATTTTCATTACTATACAATCTTGTCCTTTATTGCAAAAATGTTGCAATTCGTTTATTATCATATTATTACAATTTATTTTATCACTCTATTTATTAACACAGAGAAAAGTTATTAACAGATTGAAGAAAATAAAACTTGTATATTTCATGATATTTTCAGAATTTTGCCACACCTATCAATAAACTTCTCTTTAATATGAAAAGAATTACCTCATTCGCGCTATCTTTCTTCTGTTTTATTACAGCCACTACCTTCTATGGGCAGCAGTCCAATGTTGTTTCCTCCAAGCTCTCCCGTATTGTACTTGATAGCTTGCACTCTCCTCATGAGAACTTTGAATATGCCATCAAGAGAATGTATGTTGATATCAAAGGACGAGAATATGATCTTGATTTCAAAGCTTTTAGATATGCCTATATTGGCTATCAGAACATGAAGTTACAGAACAAACTCAATGATAAGCGCCTGCTTTCTATTATTGATTTCACCAAAGACAGCGATAAAAAGCGCTTCTATACCATAGACTTAGACAGCCGACAAATCCTCTACCATACCTATGTGGCACATGGCAAGAAGACAGGTACTTCCGCCTCCACTTATTTCTCCAACGAGGAAGAATCCCACAAGAGTAGCTTGGGGTTCTATGTTACTGGCAAGACCTACAATGGTGATGCAGGCTTTAGTCTAAAACTCTATGGCAACGAACATAACTACAATTCCAATGCCTATAAGCGCGGTATCGTTATCCATACAGCCGACTATATGAATGAGGATTTCCTAAAGAGAAACGGACGCTTTGGCCGTAGCTTGGGCTGCCCTGTGTTGCCTACAAACATATACAAAGAGGTTATTGAAACTATCAAGGATGGAACTATGGTCTTTGCCTATTACACCAACAAGAGATATTTAGCTTCTTCTAAATACTTGAAAGTGAGCAGTCTCACCGAAGACAATATTTTCTAATACCCTTGTTCTGATTTACTTTTGCTACAATGAAAATACAAGATGTTATCCAGTACTTGGAAACCCTTGCGCCCCTTACCTATGCGGAGGATTTCGACAATGTAGGCCTACTGGTAGGAAACCCCGATACGCCTTTGCGTGGGGTGCTCATTACTCTCGACACCTTAGAGTCGGTCGTTGAAGAGGCCATAGCGCGGGATTGTAATCTCATTGTAAGTTTTCACCCGATCATCTTCGGTGGTCTTAAGCGACTCACTGGGAGCAGCTATGTGGAACGCACCGTTATCAAGGCCATAGAGCACCATATCGCTATCTATGCGATACACACCGCCTTGGATAATTCCTTCTGGGGGGTCAACGCCCGTATCTGTGACCGCTTAGCACTCTCCAACCGAGAAATACTCCTCCCCCAAGCCCATACGATAGAACAATTGGTAACCTATGTACCCCACAAGGATGCCGCTGCCTTAAGAGAACACCTCTTTGCTGCAGGTGCAGGAAATATAGGCAACTACGCCAAGTGTAGTTTCAATACAGAAGGCATGGGCACTTATATGGGCAATGCCCAGAGTCACCCCACTATAGGAGTGCCTGAAGTATTTCATAGCGAAGGGGAGACCCGTATCAGTGTGATTTTCCCTAAGCACCTCAGGCGTAGCATCTTACAAGCTCTCTTCACTCATCACCCTTACGAGGAAGTCGCCTATGAGATCTATACCCTAGAAAATGCCCACCAGCATATAGGGCTAGGTATGATAGGCTATCTGGAGACACCTATGGAAGAACTCCCTTTCCTTAACTTTGTAAAGGAACGCATGCAAACCGCTTGTGTACGACACTCTGCTCTCTTAGGAAAAAAGATACAAAAAGTGGCCGTACTAGGAGGAAGTGGTGCCGATGCTATAGGGGCTTGCATAGCCGCTGGTTGCGATGCCTACGTCACTTCCGATATTAAGTACCACGAATTTTTCAAGACCGAAGGACAGCTGCTTTTGGCCGATATAGGACACTATGAAAGCGAACAATTCACAAAATTGCTTTTATGGGAACAACTTACGAAAAAATTTAGTACCTTTGCATTTTATTTAGCGAATACAAATACGAATCCTATCAACTACTTATAGTTATGACAAAAAAAGAAGTATCCGTAGAGGACAAACTAAGAACCCTATATGATTTGCAACTCATTGATTGCAAAATAGATGAACTGAGAAATGTGCGTGGCGAACTCCCCTTGGAAGTAGAAGATTTAGAAGATGAGGTGGCTGGATTGGAAAGTCGTGCCGAGCGTCTGACCGATGATATTGAAAAGATCAATGTGGATATCACCGCCAAAAAGAACCTTATTGAGGAGAGCAAAGCGCTTATCAAAAAATATGCGGAACAACAGAAGAATGTACGTAACAACCGTGAGTTCAACGCTATCTCCAAGGAAATAGAGTTCCAAGAGCTTGAAATCCAATTGGCTGAAAAACACCTCAAAGAGTTCAAAGCGGATATTGAGCAAAAGAAACTCTCTATCTCCAAGATAAAAGAACAACTTGAAGAGCGCAAAAAGCACCTACAACACAAGAAAGAAGAGCTTTCATCTATCCTTGAAGAAACCCAAAAGGATGAGGAAACCCTCCTTAAAAAGGAAATGGAAATCTCCTCCGAGATAGAACCACGCCTTTTGAGTGCTTACCAACGTATTCGCAATAGTGTGGTAAACCGCTTAGCTGTGGTACCTGTAGAGCGTGGTGCCTCTGGTGGATCTTTCTTCGTGATTCCGCCTCAGGTACAAGTGGAAATCTCTACCCGTAAGAAAATCATCACCGATGAGCACAGTGGGCGTATCCTTATAGACCCTGAGCTGGCCAGGGAAGAGAGAGAGAAAATGGAAGCATTTTTTGCAACTATGTAGAATTTAATACTTATAATAAAGGAGTGTTGCTCTTAGGGCAACACTCCTTTATTTTTAGACACCTCGACTAGTCTAATCAGTCTTATCTTTGTTCCAGCCGAAATAGCCGTTCTTTTCTATCATTTCAGCTACCCCCTTAGGCAGTGCGGATTGCCAGCCTTCTTGCCCGCTTTTTATCTGTTGTACAATATCACGAGAACGAATATTCAAGTTCTTGGCATCATAGTTTTCTATATCTACCACTTTTTCATTGAATTTAAAGAACTTATACAACTCCTTCATACGAGGCGATACATGGATGTTATTGCTGGTGATTATCTGGCCTGTTTCCTTATTGCGCATAGGATATAGGTAGATTTTGATATCGCGATAGAAGAGCTTTCCGAAGGCCTCCAAAATACCGCCACTTAGGTGCTTATAATAGTCCTCTTCAAAAATTGCTATCAGGTTATCCGCTCCCATAACCATACCCATCTGTGCTTTGGTATAATTGGAGAAATATTCGGCCAAGCGGTAGTACTCCTTGAAGTTGGAAATAAGCACCTTATAGCCCAGCGAGCAGAGGATACGTGCCCTATCCATAAAATCTTGTTCGTCCAACTCCCCTGATGCCAAAAGGTTGGAGAGGGTAATCTCAAAAATCACCTGTGTATTGTCCTTCTCTACGCCCTTTTCCTTGAGAAAGAGTTCCAAGGAGCGTTCGAGCATGTCTATATTGACATTGGTCACTGGGCGGAAACTACCCCTAAGGGTGAGGATATTCTTCTTATAGAGCTGTTCGGCAGGGAGTTGGTTGTTCCCATCGGCGTCAAACATCACCGCTTCGGTCATGCCATTTTTGATTAGTTGCAAGCTCATTAAGCGATTATCTACCCCCGCAAATTTAGGCCCTGAGAAGTTAATCATATCTATCTCGATGAGGTCTTTGTCTATATGGTCATAGAGGTACTTGACGATGCGCTGTGGCTTATCCGCCTTGTAGAAAGCACTATGGATAAGGTTCACCCCTAGCTTACCCAAGGTCTCTTGTTGGGCTCGAGTTTCAGTCTGGTGAAAACGAATATGCAGGATAATATCATTATACCCCCCTTCGGGTTCTGTCTGGAAACGAATCCCTACCCAGCCATGCCCCTTGTAGCGCTTGGCAAAGTCAATCGTGGTAACCGTATTGGCATAAGTGAAGAAGAGTTTGTCCGGATATTTGTCTCGTGGCAAGCGTTCCTCCAAGAGCCTAATCTCGTGGCTAAGCATCTTCTTGAGGCGCCCTTCGGTTACATAACGTCCGTCCTTTTCCGCCCCATAGAGGGCGTCGCTAAAATTCTTATCATAGGCACTTACTGCCTTGGCTATAGTCCCCGATGCCCCTCCTGCACGAAAGAAATAACGTACAGTCTCTTGGCCTGCCCCTATTTCCGAGAAAGTCCCGTAGATATGTTTATTAAGATTGATACGTAGTGCTTTAGCACTCAGGGAAGGAATTTCCTCAAAATCCCTATCCCCCACGATATAAGTTCCCATGTATAGTTTGTTTTAGATTATTGTAATAAATGTCAAAGATACGATTATTTATACATATTAAAAAATTTTTCTGTGAAAAGATTTTTCCTATTTTGGGGGGCTATCTCAAAAGAAAATAGTACCTTTGTCATAAAATATTATACACATGAAATTTTTTATTGATACGGCCAATTTGGCACAGATAGAAGAGGCCGAAAACTTAGGGGTTTTGGACGGGGTAACTACCAACCCCTCTCTCATGGCCAAGGAAGGTATACGCGGAGAAGCCAACATTCTTGAGCACTATAAGAAGATTTGTGAAATGGTACAGGGCGATGTCTCTGCCGAGGTAATTGCCACTGATTATGAAGGAATCATCAAAGAAGGAGAAGCCTTAGCGGCACTCCACTCTCAGATTGTGGTTAAGGTGCCTATGATCAAGGACGGGATACGTGCCATTCGCTACTTCTCTCAAAAGGGAATCAGAACCAACTGTACCTTAGTCTTTTCAGCAGGACAAGCGCTCTTGGCTGCCAAAGCAGGCGCTACTTATGTATCCCCTTTTATCGGCCGCTTGGACGATGTCTCTACCGATGGGCTTGGTCTGATTGCCGATATTCGCCTGATTTATGACAACTATGGTTACCAGACTCAGGTACTTGCCGCTTCAGTAAGGCATACTATGCACATCATAGAGTGCGCCAAGATAGGTGCCGATGTCATTACCGCTCCCCTTTCAGCCATCTTAGGCCTTTTGAAACACCCCCTTACCGATATAGGTTTAGCCAAGTTCTTAGCCGACGCTAAGGGATAAATAATTTCTTATAAAAACTTAACTCCCTCAGATTTCACGGATAACCTAATCCATCTAATCTGTGGGAGTTTCTCTGCCTAGAAAGGTCTTTATTTTTTCAATCGAAAACGAATATAGGTAATAGGTTTGCCCTGAGCTAGATACTGCTTTTCATAAGTGGTCTGTATGGTCAGTACTTCCTTTGGAGCGCCTTCGTTACGATAGATATGGTGATTGGCATAGAGAATCTCATGTCCCATACCGTGCAAGAGTCCCAAGGTATATCCGTGCAAGTATTCACTATCGGTCTTCAGGTGTATAAGCCCTTCAGGGGAAAGGATATGCTTATACTTGGCCAAGAAATCCTGATTGGTAAGCCTATGCTTGGTACGCTTGTACTTGATCTGAGGGTCGGGAAAGGTAATCCATATCTCGGATACCTCTCCTTGAGCGAAAAGGTGGTCTATCAGTTCTATTTGGGTTCTAAGAAAGGCCGCATTGGGGATTTGCTCCTCCAAAGCTGTTTTCGCCCCTCTCCAAAAGCGTGCACCCTTGATATCCACACCTATAAAGTTCTTATCGGGGTACTCTTTGGCTAGATTTACCGTATATTCTCCCCTTCCACAACCCAATTCCAAGACGATGGGGTGGTTATTTTTGAAAAAATCCCTTGCCCACGCCCCTTTGAGTGGGAAATTACCCGCGATTACCTCCTCTCGATTGGGCTGAATCACATTGGCAAAGGTTTCGTTTTCTCTAAATCGTTTGAGTTTGTTTTTACTTCCCATATTTGTTGGTGAAAAGTGAAAAGCGAATAATGATTAGTCACTTGTCACTCGTCATTAGTCACTAATTACAGTTCTTCCGCTTGTTCTATCAGCAAAGCAATATCGCTAACGGGGACGATTTCCTTTTGTTGGTTTTTCACCCCATCGGTGAGCATGGTATTACAGAACGGACAAGCCGTTACGATAATCTCAGGGCGTACATCCAAGGCCTGAGCAGCACGAGCATTGTTAATCTCTCCTGTTCCTTTTTCGGCTTCCTTGAACATCTGAGCGCCTCCTGCCCCACAACAGAAAGAGCGGGCTTTGCTTTTCTTCATCTCTACAATCTCGGCTTCCAACTTCTCCAAGATAGCCCTCGGTGCTTCATACTCTCCATTACCTCGTCCTAAGTAGCAAGGGTCGTGAAAGGTGATGCGCTTGCCCTTGAACATTCCTCCCTCTACCTTCAGTCGCCCCTCGTCCAAAAGCTGTTGGAGGAGCTGGGTATGGTGCAAGACCTCATACTTACCCCCTAGGGCAGGATATTCGTTGCGCAAAGTATTGAAACAGTGCGGACAAGCCGTTACAATCTTGGTAATACCATAGTTATTAAGGGTCTCTATATTGGTCAGCGCTTGCATCTGGAAGAGGAACTCATTGCCAGCACGCTTAGCGGGGTCGCCTGTACAACCTTCTTCGGCACCCAGTACCGCAAAAGAAACCCCCGCCTTGTGGAGTATCTTGGCCATAGCCTTGGTCACGCGGCGTGCCCGCTCATCAAAGCTGCCTGCACAGCCTATCCAGAAAAGGACGTCGGGCTTAATCCCTTGTGCGCTAAGCTCCGCCATAGTGGGAACATGAAAGTTCATAGACATATATTTTTCAAGCGGCAAAAGTACGAATAATTTGGTAATTTGACAATTTACAAATGAGCCAATTTACCATTTGGCAAATTGACTCATTGTCTCTTTTTTCTTTAGCTCTTTACCCTGTGTAAGTATGTACACTCAACTGGGCTGTAGGGAGGTAATTGACCCCAAACCAACAGATTAGGAGCAATACAAAGGCTATCCCTACAATGATAAAACTCTGTAAGGGCTTTTTCTCTTTATGATTATACTTGTGATGGAGATAGACCAAATACCCCAGCCAAGTGATAAAAGCCCACGTTTCTTTAGGATCCCATGTCCAGTAATGCCCCCATGCTTCCTTTGCCCAAAGAGCGCCAAAGAGCAGTCCAAAGGTAAGGAATACATAGCCTATCTTGATAAGCTGGTCTGTAAGGGCAAAGACCGAAAGAATCTCCTGTCCCTTCTTATAGCGATAAATTCCATAAAAAGCCGTCAGTGAAGCCATACCGAGCATAGCATAGGCAAAGATATAGACGATCACATGCGGGATAAACCACACACTTTGCAGGGCAGGCATCAGTGCCTTGTTCATCGTATCGGGGTGGGTGTAGGTAAGTCCTACAAAGACAATACCCATCACTGCCGAATAGCTGAGCATCCATTTTTGCCTATAGAGCAGGTAGATCGCATAACCTATCAGCCCCATAAAGAAGGCATACCATATACGTGTTTCGGCCAAGGTACGCAAGGGCGGACGCTCCAATCCCTTCCACAAGGCAACAATAAAGCCTCCTATGAGTACTGTTGCTACCAGATGGCTAATAATAGCAAGGCCTCTTAGAGCCTTACTTTTGCTGTAAATAAGCCCTCCTCCCACAAGCCATAAGGCTATGGTAAGGTAGGTGATGATGTTAAAATATGACCACATAATTTAGTGATTTGTGACTAATGATTAGTGATTAGTGGTTTGTGATTAGTGGTTTGTGATTAGTGGTTAGTGGTTTGTGATTAGTGATTAGTGATTAGTGGTTAGTGGTTAGTGATTAGTGTCATGTCCTGAAATAGATTGACAAGTATAAATCTTAAAACAAGTATAAAAGGCATGACAAAGAAGCAGAAAGCATTAGTTCGGTACAGTGATTGCTTTAAGCTAAGTATCGTTGAAGAGATCGAGAAAAATGGATTGAGTATAGAAGATTGTCGTCGTAAATATGATATAAAAGGCGGCTCTACAATTCAGAATTGGCTCGAAAAATATGGAAAGAATCACCTATTAAACAAAGTTGTACGCGTGGAAACAAAAGATGAAGTAAGAGAAATTGAGCTACTTAGAAAAGAATTAGCAGCTTTAAAGAAAGCTTATGCAGAATTAGCATTAGAGAATAAAGTCAATCAAACAGTTATTGAAGTGAGTGATGAGATGTTTGGTACAGATTTAAAAAAAAAGTCCGAA
>NZ_ALNN01000072.1:0-22299 GCF_000293175.1 Capnocytophaga sp. CM59 | reverse complement strand
GGTATAATGGACAAAAATGTTGCTTTTTTTGGGTATATAGCTTCTAATGGACAAAAGTGTTGCTCTTTTTTAGACAGGTATTTGGATAATACAAAAAACTACCTTACCTTTGCCCTATCTGTATAAACGGAAATAGGCTCTGCTGGGGAGCAACCTATCAGGGATAATACAGATGCTATACAAAATGTTAATATGAGGGAGCTTGTAATAAGGCTCCCTATTTTTTTAATATTTTGGCAGCCCTATGCCTTTAAAAACCCATCAATAAATTTCTTTTTCCTTTCCAAAGACAAACCATTATGATTCCTTAGTTTATTCTTTAAGTCCGCAAAATGACCATCTATTGCATTCGTTGTATTGGGAATATTTAGTTCTATTTTATTATACCAAGTAAAGAGCCATGATAAGTTGTTTTTCAAACTTCTATAGGCGCTTCTTAGCTTTTTATGTGTATAATGTGTTCTGCCTGTCAATGGATTAATACTTCTCTCTTTGAGAAAATCTCCCCATTTTTCATGCCATAATCCCAAAATTCCTTCAAATGATTCTTTGTCTGTATTAGTCAATAAATTCACTACTTTTATTAGTTCTTGCGCAGCAGGGAGTTTAGGATTCTTGGTTAAATATCTGACAATAATTGCCTTTTGATGGAATTGACACATTTGAACAGGAATATCATTAAAAGACTGTAATAGTCCTTTTCTTCCATCGCAAACAATTGCTATAACTTCAAAACCTTTGCTTATAAGTTCTTGAATTCCTTTTATATACAAAGCATTCGTTTCATTTTTCACATAGTACTTTAGAAGGTTCTCTTTAGTTATTGCATCTTTAAAAAGCATAACGCCAAACTCTCTTCCCCAATAAGTTGTATCCATCAGAACGATCACCTTTCGGGCTGTTTTAAGCTGTTTCTTGACAGAATAATTATCTAACTTTCTTTGGATTGTTCTTATAGAACACCTATATTTTTCAGCTAATTGAGCATAAGTCTGTTTACCTTTGACATACTCTTCCCAAAGTAAATCTTCATCTATATTCAATTGCCTCTTGGCTAAAAAAGTCTTTCCACAGGCATAACACTTGTATCGTTGAACACCCTCTTTAGTGCCATTTTTCTTAGTTATTTTGCTGCCACAGTAAAAGCAAATTTTTTATTCATCTTTTCAAATAGCTGCAAAGGTAGATAAAATAAGGGATTGAAGAACTTTCGAGCAACATTTTTGTCCATTAAGCCTTTTTTTCATATAGTTCTATTATTTTTTTCACTTGCTCTTTTGTTGTTTTAATGTTATACTTAGTAAGTTCATTATATACACTGTCAACAGCAACATTTATATCATCTGTTTCGTTTTCTAATGTGTATAAATAATAAAAATCTATTATAAACTCATCAGTTGTTGTTTCAAGTTCTTTATCTATTATCATTGTTTTTTCTTTTTTATTCATTTCAAATTCTTTATTTTATCAGGGGGTAGCCTCTAATCATTTATTCAAGCACATACCATCTTTCAGGATAGGTATCATAAGGTTCTGCCTCAAGGAGGTATTTGTCTGAAGGAAAAGTTCTTACAATTTGTCCCATTCTATTTTTTATGATAATAGTATTACCGCTTACCTCTGCGATTCCTATATACTCCCAAGTATCGTGCTCTTCCCTATAGGTTATGGTCTTATCTGTCTTTATTAGTAAGTACTTAAACCCGTTCTCTATAATATATTCACTCATAGACTCATCATAATCATACACTTTAGTTTCTGTGATTTTCAGCGGAATAATCTTTATCTTCTGTCTACAAGGTGCATTCTCATCATATATCAGCTGCTTATCTATATCCTTCCCCAACAAATGATACTCCCAAGAAGCCCTAAGTTCTCCTTTGAAATCATTGGGAGACACTCTCATTTGATTCAATACTTTTAAAAGTCCCGCAAGAACATATGCTCTATATGCTGGATCTACTTTTCTACATGAATCTAGATACCATCCTTCTCCTTGTGAGAAACTGGTAAATGCTTCCTTAAAGGAATCACAAGTACCACTATTCGATGGATAATATTTTTCCTTTCCTTGAAAGATTTTCCTAGTTATATAAGAGTAATGATTATTTGTTTGGAGAACAAAATCAGAATCACGTCCTCCTTCCATATTTTTGAATTTTCTAAAAAATTCCACTCTTCTTTCACGATTATCCATTGTCTTATCTTTTTAGTTATTTTCTATGTTAGGTATTAATTGCCATCGTTCTAAACAAAAATCAAGAATTTTATAATGGCGTTTTTGTATTTGCTCCTTACCCCATTTTTCTTGGCTACAAAAATCCTTAATTTCAGCTTGCTGGTTCAGTAAAGGATTTTTATTATAGGAAGCCAGCTTATCCTTAAAGGGCTTATTCCCTATAGAAGCATTATGAGAGCCTGATATAAGCATTAGATTTCCCAAACGATTAAGATAGTTTTTTTCAAATTCTTCATCATAAGGAGTCTCATATCCTGTAGCAAACTCTTCTCCTTCTTCAGGTGTCTGTGGTGAGATATGTTCTATTTGTTCATTTTCTAAGCTCACATTATCTATCCTATATCCTCTGTTTTGTATATGATCCTCATACTCCCATAACAGATAATTAAGGACTTTATTCCCATACATATTACTATCCAAGTAAGTTTTCATCATATCATCACTCCAATAACCTGCTTCATTGAGTTTTTTTCTTATATCCTTACCCAAAGCTGCCAAGTCCCCTTCAAAACCAAGCATAATACTATTTAATCTTTCTTGGATATTGGCTCGACTATTGATAAGTTTTGCCCTAAAGATTACTTTTTCAAGAATTTGAAAAAGCTCAGAAAGTTTTGATCTATTATCTCCCAAGTATTTATAACCACGAATAACAAATGCCCAAGCATAGGCAGGCATCCCTACATTTCTAAGCTTATTTGCTTCCCTATTTTTGAGGTTTTCAAACTTTTCAATGTTATCAAAGGTTGTCTTTAATTCTGATACATAACTCTTTATCCACTCTATTTTAGTAGTGTTAGAAGTTAGCCTTTTGAACTCTTCTTTAACATCTTCCAAGTTTCTATAACTATACCCTTTCTTGTTATAAGCATTGTTGTGGTAGATAAGTACACTATCCTCATCCAAACTTTTTATACGATTAATCGTTCTATAGATTTCCTCAAAAATAGAGGCTAAATAATTGATATTCTGTTCTGTATCATTTCTTTCATCATTATAAACATACATCTGATACATTAGATAGGACTTAAGACGTTCCATATTAGTCAAGTCCTTTCCTCTATTATTTTGGAGTTCAAACATTAGTGCAGCTTCCTTCTTATCATTAATAATAATAGTCGTTAGTGCTGTCCTTTCCAATTTATCAAAAAGTGTGAGTAATTGTTCTGAGTTCAACATTTCCAATTTTTCTTGGAAATATTGTTTTGCATCTAAAATTCTCTGTTGAGAAGGAGAGGCTACCTCATAGGTATCCTTATTATTTACAATAATTTCAGTATAGCAAAGCTCATCATATTCCACTGGTCGCAATTTGGGTTTGCCTCCATATTTGATAGAAACCTTTTCCTTTTCCTCCAAGTCTATTCTTTCTTCTTTTCTGCGACTGAGTACATTGATAAGAGAACGGATAAAGATTGAGAGCGTTGTGATTCGTTGTTGCCCATCAATAATTTCAAATCCTCCATTGCTATCTTTGCTTGCCTCTAAAAGAATATTCCCGTAAAAATAATTGTTTTTCCCTTCCAAATGCTCTAATAAGTCATTGAGAAAGGTTGACCATTGGGGTTCTTCCCAAGCATAAGCCCTTTGATATACAGGGATTGTAAATTGTGTTCTTGAGCCATCAAATAAGCTAAAAACGTCTTTCTTATAAAAATCCATATTAAAATATTTTTAGTTTTTCCCTACTCTATTACAGGTTTTTTGGGATACACCTTTATATGATTATTTTTCTGGGACAAAGATATAGCTATTGCTGGACAAACTGTGACCTTTTCATTTTTTATTTAAAATAAAAAAGCAATTTAAGAGCAAATAAATTAGCTCTTGAATTACTTTTTTACATGAAATATACTATACACAAAAACATAGATTAGGGTTTGCTTGCATCTTATCTCTTTGTCCTGCAGAGATACAAATTTTTCAACGAGGCACACAAATTTTTTAGATGAAAAAAACATGTTTTTTTTTAAGGCCAAAGATATTTAGTTTTAGTTTTTACTTGAACGAATGCAAAAGTAAATATTTTATCTGTAATAGGCAAATTTATTTAAAATAAATTTAAAAACATCTTTTCCCTTTTTATATTACCATTTATTGCTATTAAATGCGTATCTTTGCTTTTTATTCTAAAATAATATGACAACTCAAAGACTTTTTACCCATTTGTTAGCGATTTTTGTAATCACCGTCTGGGGGGTTACTTTCGTTTCTACCAAGCTATTATTAGAAGCAGGTTTCAATCCTGCCAGTATCCTTTTCTACCGCTTTGCCTTGGCCTATATAGGTATTTGGCTGGTAGCGCATCGCCTACCACTCTTTGCCAAAAGCCTCAAGGACGAGTTATGCTTTGTCCTCATGGGTGTATTTGGAGGATCTATGTACTTCTTTACGGAGAACTTGGCTTTGGGATACACCTTGACCAACAATGTCTCCCTCATCGTATGTATGAATCCGCTGCTAATTGCTATCATCGCACATTTCCTCTCTAAGGACGACAAACTAAGTCCGCGACTGCTTTTAGGTTCGCTCTTGGCCTTGGTAGGGGTTACCTTGGTTATTTTCAACGGAAACTTCACCTTTGAGATTACCATAGTGGGCGAACTCTTGGCTTTTGCTGCTGCCTTCAGCTGGGCGTTCTATACACTGCTGATGCGCCGCTTTTCGGACAAATACCCCGCCCTTTTCCTTACTCGCAAGGTGATGCTCTATGGTATGCTCACGGCCTTACCTATTTTCCTATACCGCCCGCTGACTACCGATTTTACCCTCTTTACCCAACCTGTGGTATGGGTCAATTTTGTATTTTTAGGACTAGTAGCCACACTTTTATGCTTTTTCCTATGGAATAAGACAATCAAGTTCTTAGGCGCTGTCCGTGCCTCCACCTATATCTATGGTATGCCGATAACCACCCTCATCGCTTCGGTGCTTATCTTAGGGGAGCCTATCTCCCTTATGGCAATTATAGGCACTTTGATGGTGCTTATAGGAGTGTATTTCGCGACAAGGAAATAAGAGGAATTATCAATTGGCATCTATTCAGATACAAAACTGCTACAGCTTGTAGCAGTTAGGAATAAAGAGTGAAATATTTGGTTATTAGGGGATAAATAATTACTTTTGTGCTATAGAAACCTTTCTGTCATGAAAAAACAAAGAGTAGGTATTATCCATTTCCTTACCAAGGAAGAAGGCGGGCGAGAACAACCTCCAACCACCGTTTTAGAGTATCGCCCTACCACTCATATCGCTCAGCTAGCGCAGCCCAATTGGAGTATCGTCATTACCTTTGATGAGCCTATGAAAGAGGGGCAATACAGTGCTTTGTGTCAAGTAAGGTTTCTCTTTGACCATGCTCCTCAATATATATTAGACGAACTCAAGGAAATGGAGGTTTATGAAGGAGCAAAAATTGTAGGAAAAATAGTGTTTGAATAGCAATATATTAAAGGAAATACTTTATGAATTATCTAAAGCGATTAAAACAGAGTGGAGAATTTGAGTATTCTTTAGGTGCTAATGCTGAAGAAATTAAGCATATAGAAGAGGAATTGGGCATATTGCTTCCTGAAGTATATGTAAATTTTCTTTCAGAATGTGGTTCTTGTAACTATGGTGATGTCTATATCAATGGTATTTACAAAGAAAAAGACAGTATATCTTATCCTGTTGTGGAACTAACTAAACAACTAAGAGAGGACTTACATCTCTCAGAGGATTTTATCGTACTACATTACGAAGTAGACGAGTTCCTAACCCTATATAAAGTTTCTAATAAGATACGCCTAAAAGATGCTAAAGTCTTTGGGGCAGAAGTATTTTGCAATGATAAAGGGGACTTTGAAATCGAAAAACCCACTCCTATGTTTGATTCTTTTGAGGAATATTTTGAAGACTTTTTAGACTTAGCAGAAGATTAACCCTATGAAAACAGAAAAGATATTATTAGCAGGAGCAACCGGCTATTTAGGTCAGTATATACTGGCTGCACTCTTAAGAGAAGAATACCCGACCCGCATTGTGGTACGCAACAAATCGAAGCTCTCCCCTGCCCTACTCACACACCCGCTATTGGAGGTAGTAGAAGCAGAGGTAACGCAGCCTGACACCTTACAAGGGGTATGTAAAGGGGTACATAAGGTGATTTCTTCTGTAGGGATTACCCGCCAAAAAGATGGACTTACCTATGAGCAGGTAGACTTCCAAGCCAACAAAAACCTACTCGATGAAGCCTTGCGCGAAGGCGTACGTAAGTTCATATATGTATCCGTATTCAAGGGAGAAGCCATGCGACATATCGCCATTGGAGCGGCTAAAGAGCACTTTGTAAATACGCTTAAGGCCAGTGGATTAGACTACTGTATCATACGCCCCAGCGGTTTTTATAGTGATATGGCTTTCTTTTTGAAAATGGCGAAGGAGGACACAATATGCCTATTTAGCAAAGGACAATATGCTATGAATCCCATCCATGGGGAGGACTTAGCCGAAGTCTGTGTTGCCCAATTGGAGCGTTATGAACGGGAAGTCAATGTAGGAGGAGCTGAGGTTTTTACACAAACGGAGATGGCTCGTTTGGCTTTTGAGATACTCCATAAGCCTGCCAATATAATTTATTTTCCTGACTGGGTAAGGCGTTTGTTCCTAAAAATGGGCAAATACCTCCTCCCTAAAAGTATCTATGGTGCTATAGAATTTTTCCTTACCATTATGGCAATGGATGCTGTAGCTCCTATGCAAGTAGGTAAGCATCGGTTAAAGGCGTTTTTTGAATCCTTAATTTCATCAGCTGATAGATATTATCTAAAACGATTAAAACAGAGTGGAGAATTTGAGTATTCTATAGGGGCTAATGCTGAAGAAATTAAGCATATAGAAGAGGAATTGGGCATATTGCTTCCTGAAGTATATGTAAATTTTCTTTCAGAATGTGGTTCTTGCAACTATGGCGATGTGTATATCAATGGTATTTACAAAGAAAAAGACAGCATATCTTATCCTATTGTGGAACTAACTAAACAACTAAGAGAGGACTTACATCTCTCAGAGGATTTTATCGTACTACATTACGAAGTAGACGAGTTCCTAACCTTATATAAAGTTTCTAATAGGGTACGCCTGAAAGATGCGGAGGTCTTCGAAGCAGAGGTTTATTGCAATGATAAGGGGGAATTTGAAATTGACAAACCTACGCCTATATTTGATTCTTTTGAGGAATATTTTGAAGATTTCTTAGACTTAGCAGAAGAAGATTAACCCTATGAAAACATAAAAGATATTATTAGCAGGAGCAACTGGCTATTAGGCAAGCATCGGTTAAAGGCGTTTTTTGAATCTATAAATCGATCAGCTGATAGATAAATAGGCAATAAGTACATTCCTAACCTATCTGTTAATTAGACAATTAAAAAATAATTTATTTTATATATCTTTATTCTAAATAAAGGCACGATTTTTGATGGGACAATTTGCTCATCGCCAAATGGATTCATTAACAAATCGCAATTATGATAAAAAAAATTCTCTTTATTTCCCTTTTAGTTATTTCTGTAGGGGTGAATGTAGTTCTTATCAGAAAGATGTTTGTAGGCAACACTCAAGTCCTACCCAATGATACCCGTGTGAGTATCATTGTAAGTCAGTCCAACAGGGACTTTGTCATGCACGAGATGCGCACCTTTGTAGAGGCGCTTCAACAGATCAATGTAGGCATAGCCCAAAACGATCCTGCTCTTATTGCCAAGGTAGCTCGTGCTTCGGGGGGTTCGGTAGCGGGACATGCCCCTGCTGGCCTGCTAGCCTCCATCCCTGCGGAGTTCAAGACTATAGGCTTCGACACCCATGGCAAGTTTGACCAGATCGCCGAGAGTGCCGAGAAGAACTTTGACCCTAAGCATACCGCTGCACAAGTCACTGAACTCTTAGGCAATTGCGTTGCTTGCCATAAAATGTATAGAATGGACGTGAAATAATGACTTTAGGTCTCTGTCCGCTCCCCCCAAGGAGGGAAATTGATATTTATTCAGTTTCCCTCCTTATTCTTACAAGCCTTTCCTCTTTAAACGAACCAAAAGACTTGATTTTTCTCTCCAAATATTGTATTTTTGCAGCTGAGTTGTCAGCTACTGACTACTAATTATTGACTCCTGAAAATGCTACAAGATCATTTCGCTAAACATATCACTGGTGAAGCCGAGCAGATAGAGGCTCTCTGTAACCTCTTTACCCCACTAAAAATCAAGAAAAAAGACTACCTTTTACGTCAGGGCGAGGTATGTAGGTTTGAAGCCTATATCACCAAGGGACTTCTCCGCACCTACCATATCGACCGCAATGGCAATGAGCAGGTACTCTTCTTTGGCGCTGAAGACTGGTGGGTTACTGATTTTGATAGCTTTATGAATCAAGCCCCCTCTCGGCTCTATATTCAGGCCTTGGAAGATAGTGACCTACTAGTAATCACCCCTGAGGACAAGTGCTATGCTTTTGAGCATATTCCTATCACTGAACGTCTCTTCCGCCTAATGACCTTGCGCACCCACATTGCCCTTCAGCGCCGTATGATCGATGCACTGAGCAAAACCGCCGAAGAACGTTACCTTGATTTCTTCACCCAATACCCTCATATCGCTCGCCGTCTTACTAATATACAAATAGCCGCCTACTTGGGGGTAACACATGAGTTTGTAAGTAAAATACGAAGAAAATTAGTTAATTAGCTCAGTGGCTCATTATTTGAACTACTTCAATGCTTTTCCCTCTCCCATTATCGTACTTTTGCAGCGTAAAACAAACCTGATAAAGTATGACAATCCTATTAGTCTTTATAATATTTGTCCTCTTGTATTTCCTCTTTCAGAAGAGAGAAGAACATTGGCTTATTTTTGGCAAAGATCACACCTTAGAAAAATTTCACAAAGGCGGACGTACTTTCATTTATGAAAAAACCTCCTTTGGCTCTTCACAAGAAACCGTTTATTACCTATTCCAATTGGTCTATGCACTTACCCAACGCAAGGGTTTTTCCCAGTATAAATATGATTTATATGATTTTTCGTATAACATCTTTTGTTACAAAGAAACTACCTTGAAGATCTTCCGTTATGAAACCTATATCTATCTTATCCGCTCCACTGAGCCTATAAGTATAGAGGAGTTTGAGAAAATTAACCCTTATATTAGCTAATAGGCTAATTAACAAAATCAAATCTATGCTAAAAGAACTCGTACAATACCTAAAAACAGAAAATCCATCGCTTGATGTAGAAGGATTATCCCTACAAGAGCAATATCGTGCGTTGGTCAATGTGCGTCCCGCCCTACCTATTCCTGCCGATATACTTGCTTTGCAGGATGCTTATCTGCTGGAGCTTAGGCATCATAAGGGAGTAGTAGAGGGCTTGTCCCTGCCTACTTGCGAAAAACACCCCAAGATTTCGCTTTGGCAGGGTGATATTACTCGCCTTAAGGTTGATGCAATTGTCAATGCAGCCAACAAGCAACTCTTAGGCTGTTTTGCTCCCCTACATAACTGTATTGACAATGCCATACACACGGCTGCTGGTATGCAATTGCGTGAAGCTTGCTATGCCCAAATGAAAGCCCAAGGGTACTATGAAGCGACTGGTACTGCCAAAATCACTAAGGGTTACAATCTGCCTGCTAAGTATGTCCTCCATACAGTAGGGCCTATTATAAGCGAAGCAGTCACTCCCTTACATTGTGAGCAATTGGCTACTTGTTATGAAAGTTGCCTAACATTAGCTGAACAGCACTCGCTAGAATCAGTAGCCTTCTGTTGTATTTCTACTGGAGTGTTTCGTTTTCCTAATGAAAAAGCTGCCGAAATAGCATTGCATACCGTCACGAATTACTTAGACCAACACCCTCGTAGCAGTATAAAGCGGGTGATATTCAACGTTTTCAAACAAGAAGACTTTGAAATATACAAACAATTGTTAACTATTAATCGTTAATTACAAAATTGCTTTTCACTTATGAAGAATATAATTATTGGTGCAGGTGCAGGCCTATCGGCAGCGGGCGGACTTGATTACTCCTCTGCTGAATTTACCGCCCAGTGCTTCCCACATTTTGCTAAGCGCGGTTACAAGAACATCATGCAGATACTTGGCTCCTACTGGCATGTTAGCGATGCCAATGCCCTCGAATACTATGCTGTATGGGCTCGCCATATCCATAATATCCGCTATATCCCCAAAGCTACAGATCCTTATCTATGGCTCAAAGAACAGGTAAAGGACAAGGACTACTTCGTCATTACTACCAATGTAGATCACCAGTTTCATAAAGCTGGTTTTGACTCACAACGCATCTTTGCCATGCAGGGTGATTATGGCCTTTTCCAATGTGCCACTCCTTGTTCTGATGACTTATACGACAATAAGGAATGGACAGAAACTACCTTAGCAGCTATGCCAGATCCTTTTCATATCCGTCCAGAAGATATTCCCCATTGTCCTCATTGTGGTAATTACTTAGTACCCAACCTCCGTATGGACAGCTCTTTTGTAGAAAGACCTCACCTGAATAATGCCGCTGCATACAAGGCTTTCTTACAAAAATGCTATAGCGAACCTGTATTGCTTTTGGAGTATGGAGTAGGTTTTAACACTCCTACTCTAATCCGCTACCCTTTTGAACAGTTAGCACGCCAATTTCCTGATACTGTCACCCTTATCCGTATCAATACCCATAACCCCGAAGTTCCTAACCTACCTAATTGTTTTTCTATAGGCAGTGATCAGCTATCAGTAGTCAATAGTCAGTGGTCTAAACTAACCGCTAATTACTAACCACTAAATTATTTGAACTACTTCAATGTTTTTACCCTATCCCTTACCGTACCTTTGCACTCGTAATCAAGAACTTTTTATTTCATAAAAAAAATATCCCTATTAAGCACAGCCTTCATTCTATGTGTGGGAATTGTAGGCTGTAAGAGTACAAACCACACTACTGACAATCAATCCAACAAAACTCAAAAAGTTATGACACAGAAAACCCAAAAACAACAAGTAACTGAGCTTCTTAAAGCTATTGAAACAGGAGCTGCTGAGCCTGTAGGCTACATCAATGCAGAAAATTACAAACAACACAACCTAGCTATTGCCGATGGTTTAGCCGGCTTTGGTGCTGCCCTACAAGCCCTCCCTGCTGGCTCTGCTCGTGTGAATACTATACGTGTATTTCAAGACGGAAACTATGTATTTGCCCATACCGATTACAACTTCTTCGGTGATAAAATAGGGTTTGACATCTTCCGTTTTGAAAATGGAAAAATCGTAGAACACTGGGACAACCTCCAAGAGAAACCAAGCTCCCCTAACCCTAGTGGTCGCACGATGACTGACGGTACTACTGAGATAAAAGACCTTGATAAGACCGAGGCTAACAAAACGCTCGTACGCAACTTCGTAGAAGATATCTTAGTCAATGGGAAAATGGAAAAGCTTGCTGGCTATTTCAATGGAGACAACTACCTCCAACACAACCCACAAATCCCTGATAATCTCTCTGGCTTAGGGAGTGCTCTAGAGGCTATGGCCAAACAAGGCATTACCATGACTTATAGTACTATTCACAAAGTACTCGGCGAAGGAAACTTTGTACTTACTGTAAGCGAAGGCCAGATAGGCGGAGTGCATTCGTCCTTTTATGATCTCTTCCGTGTAGAAAATGGAAAGATTACAGAGCATTGGGACACCATAGAACCCATAGCTAGTAAAGAAACATGGAAAAACCAAAATGGGAAGTTCAATTTTTAGTCGTCAGTAATTAAAAAATCAGAGGTTAGTTTTTAGGAACTAACCTCTGATTTTTTAGCAAGATAGGAAAAGTATTTTGCTAAAAATCACCTCTTTAGTCTAACGTATTTTTTCTCCCCTATTGACTTTCCTTTTCAAATGTTGTATATTTGCACTTTAGTTGTCAGAGGTCAGTAATCAGAAACTGACTTCTGACCACTGACTACTAACAACTAACCCATGAGCACTGTAATTACAAATATTGACCAGTTAGACCTTGTCAATGGTATATATACTTATGCCGATTATCTGATGTGGAAGATCAAAGACCGAGTAGAGATTCTCAAAGGAAAAATCTTTAAGATGAGTCCTGCACCCGCTATTTCTCATCAGAGTATATCTTTTAACCTATCTGGTTTACTGTTTATGTACTTTTATAACAAACCTTGCAAGGTCTTTGCCTCCCCCTTTGATGTTGTTCTTAAAAATAAGGATGGTAAGGAAGATACTGTTGTACAACCAGACCTCTCTGTAGTATGTGATCCTGAAAAATTAGCTGACGGAAAACGCTGCCAAGGCGCTCCTGACCTTATCATAGAAATTCTCTCTCCTGGTAACTCTAAAAAAGAACTCAAAAACAAATACGAACTCTATCAGGAAGCAGGGGTAAGAGAGTATTGGCTGGTACACCCACAAGATGAATATGTGATTATCAATGTATTGGAAAACAACCAATACCGTGCACTTCCCCCTTTTGTAGATAAAGAAGTTACTTCGGTGATCTTCCCTGACCTCAGCTTACAGACAGAAGATATTTTTAGACTGTAATGCTTTCTGCTCTCTAAAATTATCTCAAGTTAATTTCCCTTTGGATAAAAACCCGTATCTTTGCATCAGAATTTAATTTAGTATTTTTATGAATAGTAAAACAAGAAAAATCGCGGGTTATGTCCTTTCTGGATTGGTAACCTTTGTCTTCGTCGCTACAGGCGCTATGAAGTTCACCGGGGGTGAGCAGAATGTACAAATGGCAGAATTGGTAGGCGGTGCTTCTACACTCCACATCTTAGGCGGGTTACAGATATTCTTTGCCTTACTTTTCTGGATTCCTCGTACTGCTGTGGTAGGCTTTTTGCTTATGGCTTGTTATATGGCCGGAGCTATGGCTACTCATTTGGTCATCAAAGAATCCTTTGTCTTACAGACAGGCATTGAAACCCTTATCTGGGTGACTGGGTTTGTTCGTTTCCCTGAACTTACCCAAAGACTTTGCCCTTGTAATAACTGTAAACAGTAATCAGTAATCAGAAGTCAGTGGTCAGTCATCAGAAACTGACCACTAACAACTGACTGCTGACTTCTGACCACTGACTGCTGACTTCTGACCACTGACCACTAACAACTGACCACTATCCATGGATTTTGAACGTATCAAAGAAAAACTCGCCATTTTAGCCGATGCGGCTAAGTATGATGTCTCCTGCTCCAGTAGTGGGAGTACACGTCGTGGCAAAAAAGGCGAATTGGGCAATGCTGCCCCCTTGGGAATCTGCCATTCCTTTACGGAAGATGGGCGGTGTATCTCCCTACTCAAAATCCTGCTGACCAACCACTGTATATATGACTGTGTGTATTGTGTCTCTCGCCGCTCAAACGATATTGCTCGTGCAGCTTTCTCTGTACAGGAAGTAGTGGATCTGACTATCAACTTCTACCGAAGAAACTATATAGAAGGCCTTTTCCTAAGCTCTGGTGTATTCAAGGATGCCGATACCACTATGGAACGCTTAGTAAGAGTAGCCAAAAAACTGAGAGAGGAGGAACACTTCAACGGGTATATACACCTGAAGACCATTCCTGGGGCGAGTGAACAACTGATCCATGAGGCTGGACTCTATGCCGATCGTCTCTCTGTCAACCTTGAAATACCTACCAAGGAGGGACTCAAGCTACTGGCTCCTGAGAAAGACCACAAGCAGATGGTTGCTCCTATGCAACAGGTAAAGAATGAGCTGGCTATCACCTCTTTGGAGCAAAAGAAATTCAAACACACCCCCAAGTTTGCCCCTGCAGGACAGACCACTCAGATGATTATTGGGGCTACAGCCGAGACTGACCAAAAGATTATCCATGTGGCCAGCTATATGTATGAGAAATTTCAACTCAAGCGGGTGTATTACTCCGGTTATGTACCTGTTCTTCAGGACAGTCGCCTCCCCTCTATCTATAGCCAAGTACCTATTGTACGGGAGAATCGCCTCTACCAAGCCGATTGGTTGATGCGCTATTATGGTTTTGACCCCAATGAGATTCTTGACCCTACGCAACCTTTTTTGGATTTGGAGATAGACCCTAAGCTCGCTTGGGCGTTGCGTAATCAGCACCTCTTCCCTATCGATGTGAATACCGCACCGCGAGAATTACTCCTACGTATCCCTGGGGTAGGAGTGAGATCCGTACAGAAGATCTTATCCGCACGAACTTTCCAAAAACTCACCTACTATTCCCTCAAACAAATGGGAGTGAGTCTCAGTCGTGCCAAGTACTTTATCACTTGTAGTGGTGCAGAACCCTTGGCAGGGAGTATGGATAGCCTAAGGCTGCGTCGCCTTATCATTGCGAACAGCCGAAGCAAACAGAAAAACACCTATGACCCCGTTATACCCTTCCCTAATTAACCTATTCACAAATTGATACATTTACTCTACGATAGTTCCTTTGAAGGATTCCTTACGGCTGTTTTTATAACCTTTGAAAGGCGTTACTCACAGGTGATTATCACACCTGAGTCTCGTCATACCCCTACCCTATGGGACGAAGAGGAGATCGTTTATACCGATACTACCAAAGCCCAGCGCGTGCTAAGCAAGATCAAAACTATATGGGGTACAGAGGGAGTGGCCATTGTACTTCGGGCTTTTCTCTCCGAAGAAAACGCAATAGAAAACCATCTCTTGGAGGCTATTCGCCTGATGCTCCAATACCCCGAAGCAAATGTCTTAGAAAACTATGGGCATGTGGCTATTGCGCATATTCGAAAGGCCGCCAAGAGTGTAGGCCGTGAGGTGCATAGAGTAAAGGAATTTGTTCGCTTTGAGCAGTTGGGCAGGCTCTATTTTGCCAAAATAATACCGCAGTACGATGTATTGCCTTTGGTGATTCCCCACTTTAAAGCGCGTTTTTCAGACCAAGAGTGGGTACTCTTTGACCCTCAGCGCGCTTATGGATTTTACTACGACCTCAAGGAAGTAATCTCCTTTACCCCAGCTGAGAAGAATTTTGGCAAAACTGCTCAACTCTCCGACGGCTATGAGCAGCTCTGGAAAACCTACTTTCAGCATATCAATATCACTGAGCGCAAAAACACCCATTACCAACTCAGAAGCATGCCCAAGCGGTATTGGCAGTATCTGCCTGAGACAAAATAACCCAAAATTTGTCCCTCAAGTCCGCCGAGCATTTAAAAATTATCCTTACCTTTGCGTTTATTAATTAGACAATTTGCCAATCAACAATTTAGCCAATTAATCAACAAATTAGCCTACTGGCAAATTAGCTCATTAACTCATTAACAATGGAACATATTTATTTTATAGGCATAGGAGGAATCGGTATGTCCGCCTTGGCTTTATACTATCGCTTCAAAGGAAAAGAGGTGCGTGGCTATGACCGTACCCCTTCCGATATTACTGAGATGCTCTCCCAAAAGGACATTGCTATTACTTTCTCGGAGGATTTGGATTTTATCCCCAAAAATTATACCCCAGAAAACACCCTGGTAGTCTATACCCCTGCTATCCCAAAAGAGCACAAACAACTCGTCTATTTCCAAACACATGGCTATAAGGTTTGCAAGCGTTCTGAGGTATTAGGGCTTATCACAGAGGATAGTTTTTGCTTGGCCGTAGCAGGTACCCATGGCAAGACAACTACCAGCAGTATCTTAGCCCATATCTTGGTAGAATGTAAGGCGCCGGTGAGTGCTTTCTTAGGAGGTATTTGTGAGAACTTCCAAAGCAATTTCATCTGTAAGGGAACTGAACTTACAGTGGTAGAAGCCGATGAGTTTGACCGCTCTTTCTTGCGCCTAAGCCCGTCCATTGCTTGTATCACGGCTGTAGATGCCGACCACTTAGACATCTATGGGACAGCGGAAGAGTTCCAAAAAGGATTTGAGGACTTTACCCATCGCCTCAAGCCTGGGGGCAAACTCATCGTACGCAAGGGACTACCCTTTGCAGGGCTTACCTATGGCATTGCCGATGGTAGTGATTATGAGATTTCTCAAGTGAAAGTACAAAACGGAGGCTACCACTTTACTTTAAGCTATACCGATCCTAAGACAGGCCAACGTGAAGAGGTCAAGGACTGTACCCTCTTCCGTCCTGGAGAACATCACCTACTCAATGCCTTGGCTGCCGTGGCGGTAGCACATCTGGCAGGCTATCCCTTAGCTGATTTAACACGTGCCTTAGCGAGTTTCAAGGGGGTCAAGAGGCGCTTTAGCTATATCATCAATACCCCTGAGCAAGTCTTTATAGATGACTATGCCCACCACCCTACCGAGCTGAATGCACTCTATAATGGGGTGAGAACTATGTACCCCAATGAAAAGATAACTATTCTCTTCCAGCCACACCTTTTTACTCGTACCCGTGACTTTGCTGATGGTTTTGCTAAGAGTCTTTCTCAGTTTGACCGTGTCGTCCTCTTAGATATTTATCCCGCCAGAGAACTCCCCATAGAGGGGGTAACCTCACAATGGCTTTTGGATAAAATAGAGAACCCCAACAAAGTACTTTTATCCAAATCCGAGATTATCAACTATTTACAAGCCCACCCCGCTCGTGTTTTAGTCCTAGCTGGTGCAGGTGATATAGGGGTAGAGGTAGAGAAGATCAAAAAGTTTTTGGAAAAAGACGTATAAAAATTTGCACAGCAAAAAAAAAGTACGTACTTTTGCGGCCGAAAACGGGAAGATACTCAAGCGGCCAACGAGGGCAGACTGTAAATCTGCTGGTTTTACCTTCGCAGGTTCGAATCCTGCTCTTCCCACAGTGTCATTCCTTAGTGAATGACTTTTTTTTTGCCCCTAAAAAGCACTTTTCCAATAAACCCCATATTTGTGAATGATGAAAAGTTATATCAAGGCTATTTCTACCTATTTCCCTAAGAATATTCTCACCAATGATGCCATTTCAGCGCAATTCCCTGAATGGAATAGCGAAAAAATTCTTCAGAAAATAGGTATTGAACAGCGTTACATTGCCCAGACAGACGAGTGCGCCTCCGATATGGCTACCCAAGCCGTACTAAACCTTATAAAGGAACATCATTTGGACAAAAATACCATTGATTTTCTCCTACTTTGCACCCAAACTCCCGATCATATTCTCCCTACTACAGCCTGCATTGTACAAGAGAAGGTAGGCCTTCCCACCACTTGTGCCGCTTTGGACATCAACCAAGGTTGTTCGGGCTATATCTATGGGCTTTCCCTAGCCAGTAGCCTTATTGCCTCTGGTAATTTTAAGAATGTGATTTTAGTAACGGCAGACACCTATACCAAGTATGTGCACCCCAAGGACAAAGGTAATCTGAGTATCTTTGGCGATGCTGCTACCGCTACCCTTGTCTCCACCGAAGGGACATATTGTATAGGCAAACCTACCCTAGGCACCGATGGTGCTGGAGCTGAAAACCTAATCATTCGCAATGGAGGTACCCGCTCTCCCCGCAACGAAAACCCCAATGACTTGGATAATTTCGTGGATATGAAAGGAGGGAAAATCTTCAATTTTATCGTGAAACGTACCCCTGAAGTAGTCTATGACAATTTGAAAATCAACGGATTTGATATAAATGATATAGACCTCTTTGTCTTTCATCAGGCCAATACCCATATCCTGAATAAGGTACGTGAGGACATGGAAATCCCTCAGGAGAAATTTGTTATAGAAATGCGGTATTATGGTAATACCATTTCTTCCACCATTCCCATTGCTCTTTCCGAGCACCTACGCAAATATCCTGAAAAACCAAGCAAAAGAATACAGTTTGTTGGTTTTGGAGTAGGCTACTCATGGGGTGCTATTTGTATAGAAAAACAGTAAAAAAGAAAGGAAATCATATGAAACGTGTAGTAGTAGGACTTAGTGGAGGGGTAGATAGCAGTGTGGCCGCCTACCTACTCCAAAAGCAAGGATATGAGGTCATTGGCCTCTTTATGAAGAATTGGCATGATGATTCGGTTACCATCTCCGATGAGTGTCCGTGGCTAGAGGACAGCAATGACGCCCTTATGGTCGCTGAAAAATTGGGTATTCCCTTCCAAACGGTGGATATGAGCGTACCCTACAAACAGCGTATTGTGGATTATATGTTCCGAGAATACGAACGTGGTCGCACCCCCAATCCCGATGTGCTTTGCAACCGTGAAATCAAGTTTGCCACCTTCCTCGAATACGCGCTGAACTTAGGAGCAGACTATGTAGCTACAGGGCACTATTGCCGCAAGGATATTATAGAAGTCAACGGACAAAACATCTATCGCCTATTGGCAGGAAAAGATCAAAACAAAGACCAATCCTATTTCCTCTGTCAACTCTCCCAAGCACAGCTCGGCCGTGCCCTCTTCCCTATAGGCGACCTACAAAAGAGTGAGGTACGCGCCATTGCCAAAGAATTAGGCCTTGTTACTGCCGAAAAGAAGGATTCCCAAGGCCTTTGCTTTGTTGGTAAGGTACGCCTGCCTGAGTTCCTGCAGCAACAACTTGCCCCTAAAAAAGGAGATATTATCCAAATCCCTAGCACTTGGCAAGGTTATCAGGACAAAGAAAGTTCTAAGCTCTTTGAGTGTTATGAAGACGAACTGAAATACTACGCGGAAAAATACCACTATTCCCCCACAGACGGCAAAGTGATTGGCCAGCACGATGGCGCTCATTTTTTCACCATAGGACAGCGTAAGGGACTACATGTAGGCGGCACTGTAGAGCCTCTCTTTGTCATAGATACAGATACCGAAAAAAATATTATCTATGTAGGGGAAGGACATGCCCACCCAGGACTTTTTAGGCGCACTCTATTTGTTAAAAAAGAAGATATTCATTGGATTCGCACCGATTTGGCGCTATCTTTGCACCAAAGCATGGAAGCTATGGTACGTATTCGCTATCGTCAGCCCTTGCAAAAAGCTACTTTATATCTGAATGACAGCGGGTTATATATTGATTTTACAACTCCACAAAGCGCTATTACCTCTGGACAATTTGCCGCTTGGTACATAGAAGACGAGCTAATTGGCTCAGGTGAGATATATTAATTATGTGTTAAACCATTAAATATGCTTCATACCTAGACAAAATTTCCTACTTTTGTCCTAACAAAATAACTAAAAACCTAATTTTTATGTCAGTAGAATTACAAAATAATGGAACCCCTGAAAGAAAAAAAGGAGGTGGTCTTATCATTGCTTTGTTGTCTATAGGACTTGTAGGAGCAGGTGGCTATGCTTTCTACCAATCCAACGAAGCAAGAAAAAACGAAGAAGCCATTTTAGAGAAACGCGACCAGGTTATCAAAGAGTTAGAAAGCTTGCAAAAAGACTATGACGAAGCGGTAACCGTTTCCAAGCAAAACGCCGATGAACTGGCTGATGCTAAAGCCCGTATTGCTCAGTATATTGACTCACTTAAGACTATGAAAGCCGATATCAATGTACTATTCAAGTATCGCGATCAAGTAGAAGTGCTCAAAAAAGAACGCCAACGCCTACTGGCTATCAACGATTCTTTGCGCAAGTATAATGTAAAGGTAACTCAGGAGCGTGATAGCACTGCTTTGGCACTGAATGTACGTACCACTCAGTTGGATTCTGTATCACAAAAAGCAAGCGAACTGAGCAAGGTGATAGATGAAGGTTCTATACTCAGCCTTAAGAGTCTTACAGCTCAAGGAATGAAAGAAAAATCAGGTGGTAGATATGTGGATAAAGAACGTTCAGGAGCTGTAGATAAGATTAAGGTATGCTACACTGTAGGCGTTAATAGAATTGCTCCTGTAGGTAATCGTACTTTTTATGTACAAGTACTTAGCCCTAATGGTATCACCTTAGGAGACAATGATACTGCTACTGTAGGAGAAAAAACAGTAAATTACAGTGCTGTTAAGAAATTCCTCTACGAGCGCAACCCTGTAGATGTATGCGAATATATCTCCTCTATCACTAAGAAATACGAACCAGGTACCTACCAAGTATTTGTATTCGACGATCAGTTACGCGAGATTGGAAAAACAGAACTTAACTTACGGTAACAACAGATTATACTCATAAACAAGAAAAAAACGGCTTTATAGGCCGTTTTTTTGTTTGCATTTTGCGTTTAATAATTAAAAATAATAAAAATAAAGATAGAGATAATTTTAGTTTTTTGTCCTTAAAAAAGGCTATCCTTATAGGACAGCCCTTTGAAAAGTTATCTATATTTGGTAATTTTTCTTTTTATTAGAAAATAGATTGTAGGTCTTTTTTGTAACGAGCCAAAAGAGAACGAGTAATACCTAAGTTCGCTTTAGAAGAATCTACTACCAAATATACAAAATAATTTCCATTAGGAGCCACATCAATCACGTGGATTTGGTGGGTGAGGGTGATAAGAATATCCTCTATCTTTTCCTTACCTTCCAAACCTAAGATACGCAGCGCATTCATTTTAGCCTTTACCACTTCCAAGTTGTAAGCAGATGCTAAGTTGGGGTCAAAAGTAGGATCCGCAGACACAGCCACATAAGACACCCCTGATTTTACTTCAGTTACAGATACAGCAATAAAGCCAGGTACGTTGGCCTTAATGTCTTGTACAAATTTGTCTAATACATTAGTCATAAGAAATGCGGTTTTAAATTATTTAAAATTTAGATGAGGCATCAAGCGGATTCGAACCGCTGTATAAGGTTTTGCAGACCTCTGCCTAGCCCCTCGGCCATGATGCCTTTTTACAGAGTGCAAATGTAGAACTTTTTTTTTGAGTGTGCAAATAATTAGTCAATTATTTTTACACTTACTTGTGCTACATCTCCTCCTATAGGTGGATTTATCTTGGCTACTTCTATCTCTACAGAAGTAACTTCTTGAAAATCAGTTTTTATAGCTTGCAAGATACGCCCCGCCACATGTTCTAAAAGTTCAGAACGTATAGCCATTTGATCCTTGACAATTTGGTTGAGCCTCACATAATCTATGGTATCGGCAAGGCGATCGCTCTTAATAGAGACACCCAAATCCGCCCAAACAGTCAGATCTACACGATACCAGCTACCAATCTGTGCTTCCTGCTCAAGACAACCATGGTAGGCATATACCCTAATATCGTGGAGAGAAATACTACTTTTCATGCTTTATTATCTTTCAGTACAGTTACAACCACCGATACCTTGGAACATATCGATACCGAGGGTAATCATGTGGGTACCTGAGTTATAGGAGCGTATAGCGTTGAGGTTTAGTCCGTAGCCGTAAGCGAAGTAGAACACGCCTTTTTTAAGTCCCAACATAGGGCCTATGCTCAGGGGCTTGAACACCTGGTCGTTAATAAGGCGCACTGTGGCTCCTGCCCAGTAATAGTCCTCGTAGTCGAACCAGCGGTACTTCACATTCACATCGGTAATGGAACGGCCATCTCCTTCCAAGTATTGGATAAAGGCCGAAGGCTCTAGCTCCCAGTTGCTACTAGGGTCTTTCTTATAACGATAACCCGCATACAAGTTGTAGTTCCTCAGGTTCGTAGGCTCCTTGATATCAAACATCTCTTTGCTCTTGTTCAGGATATTGGTCGCCGAAAGACTCGCAAAAATCCCCTTGTAGCGGTAAAGCACCCCTACCTCAAAGTTATGGTTGACCATAGAACGGTTGTCCGTTACGCCCAAGTCCGCCATAGGACGACCCGCATCGGTGAACTTGTCTATGTCTATACGGAATGCATTGACTATATACGAGATACCAAACGAGATAAAATGACTGTCATAACTATCCAATGTCAAGTGGTGAGAGAAGGTGAACTTTCCCCCCATCTGCTTGGTGTAACCATTGCGGTCGTTATACAAGGACAATCCCAAACCACTGCGGTTACCCAATCGCATATCTCCCGATAAGCTCTGATAGTCAGGAGCCTCCTTGATACCTACCCATTGGCTGGTGGCCGACAGGCGTACCCGTACGTTGTTCCCTATACCCGCATAGGTGGGCATAATCAAAAATTCACTGTCGGCTAAGTACTGATTCCCCGCAGG
>NZ_ALNN01000071.1:0-2130 GCF_000293175.1 Capnocytophaga sp. CM59 | reverse complement strand
TAGTGAAAAGTGAATAGTGAAAAACGCTATTCAGGCGCTCACTCGTTCCCCCTTCGGGGGTTAGGGGGATCAGTCTCCCCTTCGGGGGTTAGGGGGATTAATCTCTGTTCTGTTATTTGTTCTTAAAAAAACAAAAGTGAAAAATTAAAAACGTACTTTTGCGTCTCATTTAAATGAATTATAGTCAAACAGAAATGGTTTGCGAAAAATTAGCATGAGCAGGTGTAGGGGCTAATGGCAATTAGCCCTTGAAAGAGAGTAAATTAAGAATTAGCCTCTCATCTTATTTATTCATATTCTAAATATGATTGGTCATAAATTAAAAGATTAAAATACCTATTATGAGTAAAAATGTATCTGACCAATTGGTCGAAATGTTAGTACAAGCAGGTGTAAAAAGAGTCTATGCCATTACTGGAGATAGCCTCAACCCTGTAAATGATGCCATTCGTCGCGATGGTCGCCTTGAGTGGATACACGTACGCCACGAAGAATCAGCAGCTTATGCAGCCTCCATGGATGCCGAACTCAATGGTATAGGCTGTTGTATGGGAAGTTCAGGCCCTGGACATGTACACCTTATCAATGGGCTCTATGATGCCAATCGTGCAGGCAACCCTGTCATTGCTATAGCTAGTACTTGTGCTACACAGAAGTTTGGTACCCACTGGTTCCAAGAGACTAACCCCTTTTTGTTATTCCAAGATTGTAGCAAATATGTATATGTGGCCAATACACCTAAGCAGTTTACTACCATGATGCAGCGTGCTATACAAACGGCAATCAACGAAAAAGGAGTGGCTGTATTGGGCTTACCTGGCGATGTGGCGGGAGCTGATTTGGAAGAAGTGCCTACCGCTACTCAGACCTTTTTGGCCAAACCCGTTGTACGTCCTTCCGATAGCGAGCTAGATAAGTTGGCCGCAGTATTGAACGACACCAAGCACAAGAAAATAACCCTTTACTGCGGACATGGCTGCCAATATGCTGTAAGCGAAGTAGAACAACTAGCCGAGACGCTCAAGGCACCTATTGTAACTTCTTTCCGCGGGAAAATATTCTTTGACCGTACCGATAGCCCCTATATAGCAGGTATGAACGGACTCCTAGGACATCGCTCTGGCTATGATGCTTGTGCCGAGTCCGATGTACTTGTGATGCTAGGCACTGACTTCCCTTATGCCGAGTTCTTGCCTAAGAAAAATACCATCATCCAAATAGATCAGCGCCCTGATATTATCGGCCGTCGTGCCAAAGTGGATTATGGTTTTGCAGGCGATGTAAAAGATACCATTGCCGCGCTATTGCCTAAACTTACCCCACGCAGTGATGATAGCTTCCTTAAGAATATCCACAAGGAATATGTATCACTTGAGAAGTCTTTGGACGATTATACCAAGAGAAAGACCGAAGAAGACCAGATAGACCCCGAATATGCGGCTAAACTTTTAGACAAATATGCCGCGGAGGACGCTATTTTCACCGTAGATACAGGTATGAATGTGGTTTGGGCGGCTCGTTTTGTCAAAGGTACAGGCAAGCGCTACCTCACTGGTTCTTTCAACCATGGGTCTATGGCCAATGCACTGCCTATGGCTATCGGAGCAGCGGCTGCCTCTCCAGGCAGACAAGTAGTGGCTATGTGTGGCGACGGGGGACTCTCGATGCTTTTGGGCGACTTGGCTACCCTTATGCAATATCAATACCCTGTAAAGATATTTGTATTTAATAACCGTTCGCTTGCCATGGTCAAACTTGAAATGGAAGTCTCTGGCTATCTAGATTGGCAAACCAATATGGTCAATCCTCCTTTTGACAAAATAGCCGACCTGATGAATATCAAGGGCTATGAGGTACACAAAACAGAAGAGTTGGAAGCCACTGTAAAGGCTGCTTTTGAGCATGAGGGGCCTACCTTGGTCAATATCTACACCAATCGCGATACCTTGGCCATGCCTCCTCACATTACTTTTGACCAGATGAAAGGCTTCGCTACCAATGTGATGAAGAAAATAGGACAAGGTGATTTTTCTGAAGCCAAAGAAAGTATTGCCAATAGTATAAAGCATATTAAGGACATTTTATAATGACTAATTTAAGTTTCGTAAGTTGTTTTTAGGTTGCTATTAA
>NZ_ALNN01000070.1:0-13928 GCF_000293175.1 Capnocytophaga sp. CM59 | reverse complement strand
GGAGTCAGTACCACATCACGCTCTGGGGAGAGGTTACCTACGACCCCTTCCATGGTATCTACTCCTGAAGAGAATACCGTTGCTACAGTGGTATAATCCACTGCGTTAGGAATCTTACCAAAGTCATCATCTACCGCCTTGAGGGCAAGGGTAGGCACTTCTACGGTTATCTTCACCTTAGCCTCATCACAGATGGTTGGCTGATTCTTCACACAGATTTTATAAGTAATCTCGTAAGTGGCTGGTGCCGCATCATTAGGTATCATAATCTTACCAGTGGCTGGGTTTACCCCTACTCTTGTAAGGCCGCCATCGTTAGAAATGGTGATATCCACATCGGCTGGGGTTGCAGGATTACCGTTGACCTTGTCATTGCCAAGTACGGCTACTTTCTGGCCTCGGCGTACTGTCGTATCAGGGTCGTCATTGGCCTCTATGGTAGGAGCACCTTCTACTACCTTGATTTCTGCTACGGTACTCTTTACTGCACCGCAATCGCTTGTTACCTCTACCCAGTAGTAGAAACTTCCTACGGTATCAGTGGCAGGCTTATAGCTTGGGCTATTATCCCCTACTTCAGTGCCTGAGGTGTTGTTATTATCTGTATTCCTATACCACTTATAGCTGAGGGTACCCTCACCTGTGGCCACTACTGCAAGTGGTATTGCCTCTTCTCCTCTTTGGTAAGTAGCCCTTGCTGGATGAGTAGTAATGGTGGTGGCTGTCTGTTGCGCCTTGATCTCAAAGCTATCAGAAGCTACCGATTCACAATTGTTATTGTTCTTAGCCGTAATGGTATAAGTACCAGGGGCAAGACCTGTAATCTCATGGGTAATAGCATTGACTTCCAGCTTGGTACCATTATGCCAAAAAGTTAGTCCTAACGCATGGTTGGTAAGTTTAGCCACTGTTGGGCTGGTACAGCTGGCAGGGGTTAGCCTAATTGCTGGCTTGGCTGGTGTTGGGAGCTTGTCAGCTATGTCAAAGTCCACTGCCGCAGCCCTACAAGTACCACGTGTTATGGTCAGTGTATAAGTACCTGCTGTAGTAAGGCCTGTAATATTACCTGCATTATCTACTGCTCCTATAACTGTTCCATTGCTATCGGTTATGGTAAAGGTCTCTCCATGGGTGTAATCGGTATAGTTGCTTACCTTGGCTGCACTCATGGCTGTACAAGTAGGTGGTGCTACCATTACAGTAGGCGTTTCAGGGACAGGGAGTGCTTCGGCTATGGTAAAGGTTTCTTCACCAGATACACAAGTGCCCTGAGTAGCCTTGATCTTATAGGTACCTGCCGAAGTAATACCCCCGATGGTTCCGTCAGCAGCTACTAAAGCACCTGCAACAGTTGCATTAGCACTATCGGTTATGGTATAGTTAATACCAGGGACATAGTTGGTTATCTTAACCACTGTTGCCACACCACAAGTAGCAGGGGTTGTCGTTATGACAGGGTTGGCCACGCTTCCTATAGTTACTTGAGTGGCTACTCTTGAGGTCTCACAGGTAACAACTCCGCCATTAGAAGCCGTCTCTGCCACATAGTACGTAGTGGTAGTGAGCAAGTCGGTACGTGTAAGTGGGGTTCCTCCTGTAGCTACATTATAGATTCTGATAGAGTTATCACTATCGTTGGCATCTATAGCCTTCCAAAGGGTATCTACTGTAGTACCTACACAATACGTATATGTTGCTTGCGCAGTAGGTGCCTGTACAAGGGTCACTGCCATGGTTTGCCTATCACTCTCACACTTGTTTGTCTCATTAGCGGTATAGTAATAAGTGGTTGCATTGAGCAAGGTAGCATCTGCCAAGTCCACAGGGTCAGTAGCGGTTGCATATACTTTCAATGTACCTGTAAGGGTCAGAGCCAATTGTGCTTTGAGATCGGCCACTGTAGCACCCTGACAGAGATTTACAGCTGTAGGTGTTGGCTTTGTGGTAATATCCTCAATGGTAACCTTAGCTCTTTGACTAATCTCATCAGCGCCACAATCACTATGTACTTCTACAAAATAATATGAAGTGCCGACAGTGGTTGTCTCTGGGGTATAAGTATCTTGAGCTACTGTTGTACTAAGCTCTGTTCTTACTATTACATGTGTAGAAGTAGCCGCATCCACCTTATGCCATTGGTAAGTAAATGGAGGCGTACCCTTGGCCTTCACCAAAAGTGCATCGGCGGTAGCTCCTTTACAGTACTTCACTTCAGCAGTGGAGAGGTCGGTATCAATAGCCGTATTTTCTGTTACGGTAATGTGTGCACGAGCACTAGTTACATTACTACCACAAGCACTACTTACCTCTACATAGTAATAAGCTGTTTCTACCATAGTCACCACAGGCGTATAGCTATCCTCATCGCTGTTCGTGTTAGCCTCTGTTCTTATGAGCGTACCCGCATCAGTAGCATTTGCTGCTTTATACCATTTGTAGGTAAATGGTGCAGTTCCCTTAGCCTTGATCAAAAGATCTAAGACTCCCGCAGATTGATCTTTACAGTATTTCTTTTCGGTAGTACTAAGGTTAGTGTCAATAGCTGTTGGCTCGGTTACCACTACCTCAGCAACGTTACTTACCGCAGGAGTACAAACTGTATCGCTAGATACAACAGCATAATAGTAAGTCGTGCCTACAGTGCCAGTTGGTACAGTAAAGGTATTGGCTGTCTCTCCCGAAATAGCTGTTCCTCCTGTACTGCTATTAGTGGTATTTTTATACCATTGTACAGAACGGTTACCATCGCCTGAGTGCGCTATGGTAAGAGTAAGAGAAGCTCCCTTACAAAGTTTGCTCAAAGCCGCAGGTTGCGTAGTAATAGCTGGCAAGGATTGTACAATCACCTCGGCAACACTACTTACCGCAGGAGTACAACCTGTATCGCTAGATACAACAGCATAATAGTAAGTCGTGCCTACAGTGCCTGTTGGTACAGTAAAGGTGTTGGCTGTCTCACCTGAGATAGCTGTTCCTCCTGTATTGCTATTAGTGGTATTTTTATACCATTGTACAGAACGGTTACCATCGCCTGTATGTGCTATAGATAGGGTCAGCGTGCTATCCTTACAAGGTTTGCTCAAGGTGGCAGGTTGAGTAGTAATAGCAGGCAAGGATTGAATGGTAATCTTAGCTCTTTGGCTGGCCTTATCATCGCCACAATCGCTATGTACCACTACATAATAATAGGCAGTACCTACAGCGTCTGTTGCAGGGGTATAAGTATCTTGATTAGCCGTCACATTGGCCTGAGTTCTTACCACTGTACCTGTTTCGGTAGTATTGTTTGCCTTATACCAAGTATAGGTAAAATTGCCCGTTCCTTCCGCGGTTACTGAAAGTGCCGCAGGAGAGGTATGCCCCTTACAGTATTTCACCTCTGTTGTGCTTAGGTCAGCGGTTATGGCTGTTACTTTGGTAAGCACCACTGCCAATTGGACACGAGTAGTCTCACAGTTGCCCAAAGCAGAGGTAGTGGAAGACTCTGCCACATAGTAATTACCTGCTCTTAGAACTGCATTTCTTGCAAGGGCAGTTGTACTTGTCGCTGTTTCATAGAACTTAAGGGAGTCGTCGGAGTCACTGGCATCTATCTCATTCCAAAGGGTTTCCAGCTTAGTACCTGCACAATAGGTATAGGTAAGATTCACGGTAGGTTCGGCCACTAAGGTAACCTGCAACGCTCTACGGTCACTCTCGCACTTGGTAGGATCGGTATCCTGCAAGGAGAAGTAGTAAGTCGTATTGTCCGTTAAGGCTGTTGTATCTGTTATCGGAGTTGTATCCATATTAGTAGCATATACCCGTATTGTACCCACATTCTGAGGGTCATTATCTATATAATCCTTAAGAGCAGCTATGGTAGCTCCTGTACAGAAAGTACCTGCCGTAGGTGCTGACGGTGTTGTGGTCTTACGAGTGATACGAACCACTAAGGCCGTTTTCTCACTTGGACACTTGCCTGCTTCCTCTATAGTATAGAAGTAGGAATTAGCCTCATATACATTTTGAGTATCCGCCTGTAATACCCAGCGGTTATTATTGTCACGGACAAATATTCTAGCATCATTTCCTACCACAGCTTTTAGGTCACTTACCTTAGGTTGCTGGCCTACAGCCTTACATACCTCAAAGGTCTTAGGTGTAGCGACCGTTACATTAGGATTCCTTTTGATAATCAAAGGCACCTTAGTACTACGGCACTTACCAGCCTCTTCAGCAGAGAAGTAGATTGCATTATTCCAATCCACAAAGGTATCATCCGACATATTTCCTGTCCCACGCCCCTGATGTATCTTTACATTGGAGTAACCAAAGTCGGTTTGCATCTTAGCGATGAGCTCCCCTACGGTAATTTCTTCACAGATGGTTACCGTCTTAGTCTCCACTTCGGTCATGGCATTCTGACCCGGTCTTACACTAAATGGTAAGGAGACACATTTGCCTGCTTCTTGTACCGTAAAGTAAAGACGCTCAGATTGTGTAACTTCATCGGTGGCTCTCGTATATTCTGAACTTGCTTCTAATGTAGGTTGAGAATAAATCTTAATAGTCGCTCCTGTTGGATATCTTCCTTGTAAAGCCCCCTTAATCTGTCCTATAGTGGTGCGCAACCCATAATAGCCTATGTAGAAGCATACATCTACCTGCTCATTTTTGGCTGTGGTACGAGGAGTAAAAGTAAAGTTAACCTGTTGAGGCGCTGTTACACATTGGTAAATATTCTTCGCATAGTCATACTGTTCATTGTTTTCTACTAAGGCATCATCAGCCAATGGAACGGTTGTCCCTCTTCTATAAATGAGAACATTAGCAGCATCGGATGGATCCACTAAGGCCTTGAGGGAAGCTATGGTCGTGAGCTGACAACCTACATCACCTAAATTTTTAACTGTTACAGCTGTCTCTCCCTTTATAGTAACTTTGATAGGTTCTTCTGGGGTACAATAGCCATTTTTGGTTAGGCGTAACCAATAGTCCTGACTGCTACCATTAGGAGTAGACAAGCTAGTGGAACCTACCAATGGAGAGGTTCTTGCCCTAGCATTGGATTCAGTGGCATACCAAGTAAAATCGGGTTGTAGTGCAGTTACCTTAGGTGAGCCTTTGATAATCTCCTGCTTGATTTCATCCAAGGTTACATTGTGATTACATACCTTAATAGTAGTTTTAGGAACGAAATCAACGAGCTCTTTCACTGTCAATTTGGCTTCTTGGTAGGTTATCACCTTTTCACAAGGAGATAATACTTCGTAATAGAAGGTATAACTACCCATCCCTAATGGTTTTTGTCCTCCATTACGAGGTCGAAGATTGATCTTGTGATTATTAGGCACAGCGATCACTCCCGAAGCCTCTCTAATACGCACTGTAGCTCCTGTTGGTAGGTTAGCAGCTAAGTGGCTATTAGGTATATTAAATAGGCTTTCTACATCAAATACTGTAGGACCTGTGATACACTTAAGTGTCTCCCCATTATTGGTACGAGCCAAAGGAGGAACTGTAACTGACAATTCCTCAAACTTAAATTTATCTACCTCATCTGTCACACAAGACTCTATAGCATGTTGTGATGGAATCTTAATCTTTACATAATACTTTTTAGCAAAATCAGTAGCTGTAAGGGATGGAATGGTATAAGAGAATCCTGTTGCCAGAGGAGTGGAAGGATTGTCTTCGCGATACCACTCCACTTGTACATTAGGCCCTAAGTCGGTGATAGTGAGTTTTACCTCTTGTCCGGTACAATAATAATCACGCTTAGGCTTTGGTTCGATCTTAGGCTTCTGTATATTGGCGATCGTAAGCTCTTTTTCTACTGTCTTTCCACAAGCATCGGTAATGGCAAACTTATAGGCATTATTGACATTGGAACCATCCAAGTTGATAAAGAATTGATCTCCAGGTTGTGTTTTAGCCACTGAGGTATCAGGGGTAGTACTTCCTGCTGGGAGTTTATGTATCAGCTTATAGGTAAAAGGAGCCGTACCCCCTTCAGGGGTAAGCATAACATGATACTTCTTATCATTACAACCAAAACCTACCACTTGTATACCGTTGAGGTCTCCTTCGAAGGTTCTTTCTTTGATAACCATTTGGCACTCATAGCCACCATTTAAATTTTTGATACGGCGTACAATACGGAACTTACCTACTTTTCCTAAGCCCTCATCGGTAGTTTTTCGATTGATAGGCGTATCATAAGGAAGTCCTGCATAAGCCCATTCTTCCCATTCTTGGTCGTCTTCCTTATAATGCTGTATCACGAATTCAGACTGATTATAGCGCCAGTCTTCAGTACCTCCCAGTGTAATACTTCCTTGTACTACTGGCTCACAGCCAGGAGCAAAGGAAAGATTATAGGTCTGTCCCGCTATCACAGGAGGAATCTGACCAGGCTTAACAGGAATCGTAACATTATTACATACATCCGTTATTCTAAACTTATAAGTACCTTTAGGCAGATCACGTATATACCAATTGTTTTCATCTGCCCTATTATTATCGGTAAGGGTATAAGGTAGGCTAAGGGAAGTACCACCTATGGTACCAGAGGTATGAACCACGCTGGAAGCATCTATGTATTCTATAATTTCTATCTTTTTGACAGCCGCCCCACCAATTCTAGTAATTCGTATAGAGCCATTAGGTGCTGTAGTATTGGTAGCTCCTTCACAGCTGGCTATCACTTGCATCTCTACATTAACCGCTGTTGGAGTGACGGCAACAGTAACTGGATCCAAATCCGCATAACGGGTTGGGTCACACTCATCATCCACCAAGCGGAAGTTGAAAGTATCTCCATTGCGCAAATAGTCAGGAATGACTACCGTTTGGAAATCATAAGAGCTAAAGAGAATTTTCTTGGCATACTTACCTCTTAGTAATGGATTAGAGTGGTTAGCAGGCATCAGAGAAAAGCCAGCTCCTGCATAGTTGAACAAATCATTAGCAGGTCTGGTAGGCCCTTGCTCTATCACCAAATAGGTGTTCAGGGTCGCTTGGGAATCCCTTCTATGTTTGTAACGGAGTCGCAGCTGTGTGGTATGGCAGGCCGTAGGTGAAGAGCCATCATTGGCTACCTCTACCATCGCATTTTCAATAGGATTATAGAGGACAGAGGTAACCTCAGCCAAGGAGGTCGTATTACCACACATGGTGATATCCGCCTTTATCTTCCAGGTTCCCGATTTGTTAGGCAGGTTGAACTCCTGAAAATTAGAGGTTACCACTAAGGCTTCCCCATAAGCATATTTAGGCAAATACGTATCAAGGTCTGTCTTATTATTAATCACATAGGTAGGAGTATATACCACTCCATCAGGATCTGTAAAAGTAAATTTTACAGTAAGAGGATAATTAAAAGCATCGGAATCCACTGCTTTTTTGATTCCTGTACCAAATAAATATAAGGCGTCGAATTGCGCTTTGGTACAGTTAAACTCTTTTCCCGCTATTGGCGTATAAAGATGGGTAAAAGTAAAAGACTCATCGGTAAGAGTAATAGGCTGAGGAATAGGGTTTGCCCCACAAAAATTCTCTACCTTGACATAATAGTCACCTGGATCAAGGTTTTCAAAGATATTGGATGTTTGCTTTACTCTTCCTGCTATATTATTCATATGCTCATCTAGCAAGGTATAATACACAGGATAGTTAGCCGCGTGATTTCCCCATTGGTCTACATTAATATCCACTCGAATTCCCAATTTGGTAGCTCCACAGATCTTAGGAATTTGATTAGGCTTGAAAGAGATAACCTTGACATCGTTCTTGATCTCAAGCATAGAAGATTCCGCGGGCAGAGGGCCAGATCCTGATCTGCGTTTGGTAGTAACATAGTACTTCCCTGCCACTAAGGAGATCGCACCTGTATGAGGCTTTGCGGTAGCGAAATTATAAGACTCATTTTCCTTTCTAATATAGAAATTGAAGTCGTTGTTATTCACTCCTGTTCCTACGACCTTAAAACGAATCGCCCCACTACTACCACACCACTCATGCTCCACTCGAGTAGCAATCTTCATCTCAGTCTCAGGAGTCACCGTGTAGTTAAAGCCAGTCTGGTAGCTACAGCCGTCTTTCTCTATCTTGAGCGAATAACGGCGAACCGAATTAACTGGCTCATCCATTTCTATATTGACAAACTCCTCCGTCCCAGAGGTATAGAGGAAAGACTTACTATTTCCGTCATTATCGGAAACAGTATACTTAGTATCCTTCAAAGGATACTTGATAGTAATGGTCGCTTTCTCGCCCTTGGTTACTTTGTCAAAGTAAGTTACACGTGTCTCACTTAATGTCTTAAGGAGCAACGGATCGCAGGTTTGCGCTTTTACTAAGCTAAAGAAAGGACTTAAAATCATAAGTATCAACCAGATACGCTTATAATTATTCAGCTTCTTCATAATTAAACAATTAATATTCGGGGGCAAAGATAAGAATTTATTATGATTTGAAACAAACTTTATTTATATTTTTTTATTTTTGTTATCAACAATTTTTACTGATTTTAGAGTGAATTGTGAATAACTTTTAGATAACCATTAGTACCATATATATAATAGGTAGGCTCTCTACCCAAAGAGCACTATAGTAGGGAGACTGATGTTCATGCGCAAAAAAGAGTGAAAGCACTGTAATACAAGCAATTATAACCTGTATATAGAGAAGAAATGTAGGGTGTACAAAGGCCAATAGTACAAATAAAAGCATCAGTAGGGTACCTATGGTTTTGGTTTTTGGGGTGCCTAAGATGGTGGGAAGCGTCTGTAAATGCGCTTGTTCGGCTTGCTTATCCCTGATATCAAAAGGAAGAATGAGTACTATCACCCAAAGGAGGTATTGCCCTGCAAGAATGCTGGTTTGCGGGGCAAATAAAGAGACTTTATAGTCCGATAAAGGAAGATATACACTCCCCAGAACCCAGCAAATGGAAACTATGATAATTTTAAGAAAAGGAATTGAGCGAAGACGATGGGTGAGAAAGGGAGCATTATAGGCCACACTGAGCACCGTGGAGAGTAGGAGAATGCCACGGCCTGTCCATGAAAGAAAGAGAAATGCCCCGCAGGCTGTAGCTACTAAAAGCCACCATATAGGACGCTCATATCTTAGACGCCCCTCTTTAGCAAAGGAATAAGAGAGTACCGTTCCCACCCATAAGGAGAGCAGCTCCGCATAGGCCATAGGTAGCTGAAAAATAAGTAAGGTACTGATAGCCAACGAAGTAACGGCTGTAGCGACGACTATATTTTCTCTGATAAGCCAAAGAAGGAGTGCGTAGCATTTTTGTTTCATTCTCTGATTACTTCTATAAGCACCTGTAGGTTACCCTTGTTAGGATTATCAGTGATTTGCATAAAGGCCTTTCTGGAGAGGTCTAGGTCTTTGCCTTTGGTAAAGGGGCCTCGGTCATTGACCTTCACCACTACAGATTTGCCATTGATAGGGTTAGTTACTCTAAGGGTAGTGCCAAAGGGATAGGTGCGGTGAGCGGCAGTAAGTTTGTTATTGCTAAAGGTTTCCCCACTGGCAGTTTTACGGCCGTTGAACTTGTTATGGTAATAGGAAGCCACGCCACTGGCTTTGCCTATTGTAGCGGTAGCGGAGGCTTCCCTCTGGGAAGTTCTATGAGGTTGCTTGCGCTGCTGTACCGTTTTAGTAGTATGACAGCTGACAAGGAAAAGCAGGAGCAAAAGGAGGAGGAAACGCATAAAATAATAATTAATGGTTAATGATTTAAGTTTCGCAAGCTCTGTAATCAACTGATTCTCAAAACATCCCCCCTACCCCCCCTCAAGGGGGGAGTTAGTAAGTAGTGGAGGTTCAATAAGTTATAGAAAGAAAATTTTCCAATTAGATAAACAAATTAGGCTATTTCAACGCCCTTAAAGACACATACTCCGCTCTCGCGGACTTTCCCTTTGGAGGGGGGTTAGGGGGAGGTTTTTACAAATAATTGTTTATCAGTTATTTGCCATTTCAATAGCAACCTAAAAACAACTTGTGAAACTTAAATTAATGATTAACCATTAACCATTAATCATTGAGATAGAGTTCAATAAGTCCTTCGGGAGTTGCCACTGTGATGGTTTTATCCTTACGGTTAACCTCCTTGAGGAAGTCGTCATGTAGGGGGATCAGAATCTGTCGCCCCTCGTGTTCTATTTCAAAAATGGGTTGGGAAGAGCGGTCATTGATATGAGTGATGACCCCTACCCTACCATAATGTACATCTACCACCTCGAAGCCTATGACCTCATGATAGTAGAATTTGTTGCCAGAGAGCTTAGGTAAGAGTGAGAGCGGTAAAAACAGCGATTGGCGGAGGAGTGCCTCGGCATCACGCTCGGTATCCACCTCTTCAAACTTGATTCTAAGCAAATTAGCCTTATGATAGCTACACCTTTCTATGAAAAAAGGAATCAGTTCCTTGCCTAATTCGACAAATACTGATTCCCTATTTTCTAGCAGGGCACTATCGTCCGAGTCGGTTTTGACAAGGACTTCTCCCTTAAAGCTAAATTTGGAGACAATTGTACCTACAAAGAAACAATCTTCCTTCCTCATTAAGCTTCTGATTCTTGAGCGGATGCTTCTTCAGCAGGTGCTGCTGTAGCTTCCTGTGCCTTAGCGGCTTGTGCTTCTTTACGCTTTTGGTTGTAGGCTTGTTCGGCCTTTACGCTTTCTTGCTTAGCAGAGATTTTGCCCTTGTGGAGTGATTCCTTTTTAGCAACGATTTTCTGCTCTTTTTCTTTTTGCCAAGCTTCGAACTTAGCATCGGCTTGTTCTTGGGTAAGAGCACCTTTCTTTACTCCTCCCTGGAGGTGATACTTAAGCATCACACCCTTGTAAGAGAGGATACGGCGTGCTGTTTCGGTAGGTTGTGCTCCGAATTGTAACCACTTGATTGCTTCATCAATATCTAGCTCAATCTGAGCTGGATTGCTGTTAGGGTTGTAAGTACCTATTTTTTGGAGGAACTTACCATCGCGGGAAGCACGTACGTCAGCGGCTACTACCCAATAAAAAGGTTTCCCTTTTTTACCATGTCTTTGTAATCTAATTTTTACAGGCATATAATTAAGACTTGTGAGGTTCACGACCTCTATTAATAATCGGGGGCAAAGATACATATTTATTTTTTAATGTACAAATTATTTTTTAGTGGTTAGTGGTTAGTGGTCAGTGGTTAGTGGTCAGTGGTTAGGACTAAAAACTAACCGTTAAACTAATAACTAAATTTTTTTTTTGTGATTTTCAAATAAAATATGTATCTTTGCACACAAAATAAATGCGCTTTTTTATTTAAAGATATGGCACAATACAAAGGTAAAATAGCACAGGTCATCGGTCCTGTGGTAGATGTTACGTTTTCTTCAGAGAAGGAAATGCCTAAAATTTATGATTCATTAGAGATTGTTAGCAAGGAAGGTAAGCCTCTGATCCTTGAGGTACAGTCTCATATAGGGGAAGATACCGTACGAGCTATCTCAATGGATGCCACTGAAGGACTTAGCCGTGGGATGGAAGTAATCGCTACAGGGCACCCTATTCAAATGCCTATAGGGCAAGAGGTTTTCGGACGCTTGTTCAATGTGATCGGAGATGGTATAGACGGGCTAGGTAACCTCCCTAAGGATGGAGAAAACGGCCTACCAATCCACCGCAAAGCTCCTAAGTTCGAGGACTTATCTACAGTAACCGAGGTTCTCTTTACAGGTATTAAGGTTATTGACCTGATAGAACCCTATGCGAAAGGAGGTAAGATCGGACTCTTCGGGGGTGCTGGGGTAGGAAAAACCGTACTTATCCAAGAGCTGATCAACAATATCGCCAAAGGACACGGAGGACTTTCCGTATTTGCTGGAGTGGGCGAACGTACTCGTGAGGGAAATGACCTACTGAGAGAGATGCTTGAATCAGGCATTATCAAATATGGTGATGACTTTATGCACTCCATGGAAGAAGGCGGTTGGGATCTTAGCAAAGTGGATAAAGATGCTCTAAAAGAATCCAAAGCGACTTTCGTATTCGGACAGATGAACGAACCACCTGGAGCACGTGCGCGTGTAGCTCTTTCTGGACTTACCGTAGCTGAATACTTCCGCGACGGAGCTGGTCAGGGCGAAGGAAAAGACGTTCTTTTCTTCGTGGATAACATCTTCCGCTTCACCCAAGCGGGTTCTGAGGTATCGGCCTTGCTAGGTCGTATGCCATCAGCGGTAGGGTATCAGCCTACTTTGGCTACCGAAATGGGAGCTATGCAAGAGCGTATCACTTCTACTAAGAAAGGGTCTATCACCTCCGTACAAGCGGTATATGTACCTGCGGATGACCTTACTGACCCTGCACCTGCTACTACCTTTGCTCACCTTGATGCCACTACAGTACTCTCTCGTAAAATCGCCGAATTGGGTATCTACCCTGCGGTAGACCCACTAGACTCTACTTCTCGTATTCTTACACCTGAAATTCTTGGAAAAGACCACTATGAGTGTGCCCAACGTGTAAAAGAATTGCTCCAACACTACAAGGAACTGCAAGATATCATCGCAATCCTCGGTATGGAGGAACTCTCCGAAGAGGATAAGCTCGCCGTTGCTCGTGCACGTAGAGTACAGCGTTTCCTTTCTCAGCCTTTCCACGTAGCGGAACAATTTACAGGGATTCCAGGGGTATTTGTGGATATCAAAGACACCATTCGTGGGTTCAATATGATCCTCGATGGGGAACTTGACCACCTACCTGAAGCGGCTTTCAACCTTAAAGGAACGATTGAAGAAGTAATAGAAGCAGGTGAGAAGATGCTTGCTGAAGCTCAAAACTAAGACGATTATGAGATTAGAAATAGTAACCCCAGAGGCCGTGCTTTATAAGGGAACGGTGAGTATCATCACCCTACCAGGAGCGAAAGGGTCATTTCAAATACTTGAGAACCACGCACCTATAGTAGCCCTCTTAGACGAAGGAACGATCACCTTTAGCGAAAGCGAAGCCCCTAAGGTATTTGCTCAGGAATATTTCTTGGAGCAAACTCAAGCCAAAGGGGAACGTATGCTCTCTATCACAGGAGGGGTCGTAGAGCAAAAAGATAATAAAATAATTGTATTGGCTCAATGATCTTATTTTTATAAATTTAAAGCAGGGGCGCTTGCCCCTGCTTTTTTATTAGATAGATACTTATTGTATTTGATAAGCTACTTTCCTTATACGCTCGGATAGGTCAAACAAAGCACCTTTGAGCTGTTCCTTCTCTTCCTCTGTAAAATCCCCTTCTCCCCCATTGAAGCCTTTACCATTCATTTTTTTAGAAAGCCACGAACGACTTTTACCGAAATACTGTTCGGATATTTGCCCCCAAGATACTTCTACTATAATATCCCATACCTGTTCCCTTATAGTAGGTACTTTCACTTCTTCTTTTACTGCTATTGTTCCCATAATCTATTAATATTTATTCACTTTCTGTATTATTTTCTTCAGTTTCTTCACTCTCTCTATACTGAATATCCATCAGTTCATCTAACACATCTTGGATTTCAGCTTCAAGCATTCTCGCTCCATTAGGATAAGCTCGACGATAGTTTCTAAGAAGTGCTATAAGCTCCCATTCCTTATCGCTAATGTCTTTTGTTATCATATTCTTATCATTCTATTACAGCGCAAAATTAATCAATATTTGTTGATTATACAAATATTTAATTTAAGTTTCGCAAGTCGTTTTTAGGCTATTATTGAAATTATAAACAACTAATAATCAATTATTTGTAAAAACCTCCCCCTCACCCCCCTCCAAAGGGAAAGTCCGCGAGAGCGGAGTATGTGTCTTTAAGGGCGTTGAAATAGCCTAATTTGTTTATCTAATTGGAAAATTTTCTTTCTATAACTTATTGAACCTCTACTACTTACTAACTCCCCCCTTG
>NZ_ALNN01000069.1:0-29032 GCF_000293175.1 Capnocytophaga sp. CM59 | reverse complement strand
GCTGGGATTACATTGCTTGGACTGTCTGCTGACCAAGCAGCATCTGTCTTCTTCTTATATTGGTACTGAAGCGTGCCTCCATTGCCTGTTGTTACCCATGTATGAGAAACTTCCAAATCTCCTATACCTGTACCAGGGTTACAGTTCGCTGTATAAGCTACATCTATAGAAGCAAGCTTATTGCGTTCCTTCATCTCAAAGATATAGCTGACACCATCATTACAGCCATTGTCATCCACTATAGTGATCTTGTACTTACCTGCTGAGAAAGTGTATCGGTATACTCCCTGACTATCCGGTGTAACTGCTTCTTCATTATTATTGCCCAAATTCTTTACCTTAATGGTATACTTGAGGATAGAAGGATTAGGCTGCTTACCTCCTGTGATATTGAAGAGCCCATTAAGCGTTGAATTGTTCTGCCCAAATATTACAAGACGTTCCCTATCCACTCCACAGTTTAGGTAAGCCTCCGTCTTGTTAGGTGTTACCACTACCTGTGGATTGCTCTTAATTTCAAAGTCTTGAGATACTTCACAAGGCTGGTTGTCAGAGAATTTTGTCTGACGTGTATCTGTAATAACTAAGGTATACAAGGCAGCTGACAAATTGGTTACTGTGTGGATATCTCTGTTATGAGTACCTTGCTGAACCACATGTGTAGTGCCTCTTCTTACCACACGCCACTTGTAGTTAGTACCATAGTTAGCTACGGTAAACTCTAGCTTACCGTCATTGCTACCATTACATGTTTCCTCTGTAGCCGTATGAGCGGTAATTTTGAATTTCTTACTATCGGTATCCTCTACCTGAGAGGTGATGTCTATATAACTGCTTGGGCAAGCCTTAGGTTCTTGATATACATAGATGTCGTCTATGGCAAGGTCATTACCACTGTATCCCACGGCTATAGAACGGATTTGGATAGAAAACTCTGTATTGGTACCAGGATTGAGCTGTCCTGAGAACTCATGCCAATCCACACGACTCCTATTGTTAGGAGCTATCTCTCCTGAGGACTGAGAGGTAATCACATTACCTCCAGAATCCACCAAACGTATCTCTACATTAGGACGAATGATATTACAACCTATATCTACCACATTGAATAAGTAGAGCTTATACTTGATAGGTTGATTTGGTTCTATATCTTTTACATGCTTTTCATAAAGTATACCTCCTGAACCCATACCTCCTACATTTCCTATATTATAAAAGGCAAAACGACCATCGCTTGTAGGGCTTGGGTTGGTATGGTCATAAGGAGTTGTCCAGCAACCATTAGAATCCAAATAGCCATTGTTATAACCACTGATATAGTGATGATTATCAGGCGTACCACAGCCCCAGTTGGAGGGTACTCCTGGCAATCCACATACAGGAGATCCTGTACCAAAGTCTTCCTTGATAAGCACTATAGGCTCAGGAGCTGCTGTTTGCTTATAGAACACCCTTACAGTCTGTACTCCTGTGGTAGTGATATTAGGGAAATCTACTTTAGGCACACTACCTGCGGTAAAGGCTGTAGCAGGAGTCGTTGGCAAGGCTGCCGCATTAGCTCCATCGGTAGGAGTATGTGCGGTGGTATAGCTATAATCTGCTCTGTCAGTGGTAACCTCCATACGCGCACGACCATCACAATCATACTTAATCGTACCATTGAGCACTGGCTTAGCTATAGGAGAAGGTACCTGTACCGTTTGTTGCCATTCGCAATAAGGATCCCCAGCGGCAACCTTATTCCTTACCATTACTATATGGGTACCAGGAGTCACTGCTGTAAAATGATTATTAGAAACCCAGCCACCTGCATCCAACTTATACTCATACTGATTATTGACCCCTCCCGATACATTGGCCACACGTATCTCCGCAGAGTTTGCTGGCGTTTCACAAGGCAACTGTATTACTCCTGCAAAAGCACGAATAGGGCCGTTACCACTATTAATGGTTTCCTGTTTGTCTCCTGTCTCTGGGTAGGAACATTCTATGTTACCCTTCTTATAATAGATACGGGCACGGTAGTCTCCTGCAGCAAGACCTGTAAAGATAGGACTTGACTGATCCTTCATTGCCCCAGTCCAATCAGGCCAAGTACCATTAGCATTCTTTTTGATCAGCACATACCTCATGGTATAGTCTGCAGGGTGAAAATTTGTATTGGTGATATTAACCTTAAGTGAACCCGTGGAAGGACCACAGATAGCATCTACTACCTTTGCGAGATCAAACTCAGGTTTTTCTTGATAGTTATAAGTAACATCTCTGTAAGCGCTACAGTTATTCTGATCATATACCCTTATTCTATAAGTCTTAGAAGTCGGAGTCCCTGTCCAAGAAGGATCTTTTATCTTAACTGTATAAGTATATACCTCTGGATTACCTGCCTTGCCTTCAAAGACGGCACTTACATCGTTGAGTGCAAATGTATCTACCGTAAAGGAGTACTGCCCATTGACTGCATTGAGTTTTCCTCCTTGTACAGTAATGGTAAGTTCCTTATCTGTACCACAAGTAATGGTTTTGGCAGCAGCATTGTTAATTTTTAGCTCTGGTATTTGGGTAATAGCAAAGTTACTAACAGTTGGAGTACAACCTGTCTTATAGGTAGGAGTTATTGTTACCGAATAGTCATTACCTGCCGCTAGGTTATATAAGGCAGTTCTTGCACTGGTATTATCAGAGTTAAGTTCCAAGGTATTATTAATACGGTAAGAAACTATAGTAGCAGTACCTTTCTTCACTGTAACATCCACAGGTAGGGTAGTATTAGGATTCACTACCACACGCATCTGACCTGAAGCAGGATTATTGCTTACACACTGTACTTCTTGTACTTGAGTAAGGGTAACTACATTGGCATCCGTTACGGCTTCTACATCTATTTCTTTAGTATATACACATACATTGTCTTGGAACTGAGACACTTTAGGACGTAAGGATATCTTATAGTGCCCTGCTTGAGTTACAGGAATATCAAAAGCTGTTGTCCCTGCTGCTATGTCCTGATATTGAGATGAGTTTCCAGGACCTTCTACCTTGTACTGATAAGTACCTGATGAAATACTGGATACCTTAATCTTTCCTGTACCACAGATAATATTTTCTTTTGCTATCGTATAGGTTACCTCTCCCTTGTAAGCACGGAAATGATAAGTAAGCGGACAGTTGGCAAAGTTGAGCAGAACAGCGAACTCTGTACCGTTAGCATTTACCATAGCAGGTGTAAGATCAAATATTTTTCCTATATGTACCAAAGTCCAATTTGTATCATTGGCTAACCCTCGGTTACCTACCTCTGGGGGACAGCTGGCCACTGCCACTTGGTGGTTATACTTATACCAAAGTACTTGTCCATCAGTAAGCGAACTATTGTTAATGGTCAATCGTTGAGCGGCATCACATACTCCTATACCGAGATATTCTATCCCTGTATTGTTACAAACCTTCCGTTCGGTTACATAGGAAGCATCACGCATAGGGTGTTTGTCTTCTCCTGTACGGGTTTGTATATTATATTTTATTCTTAGCTGGTTGTTACAGCGATTTCCACCTGCAGGAGGTGTACGTTCTACCCAATACACCCCAGGTGAGGAGATTTGTAAGTCTTGAGTGGTGGCAATGACCCCTGTTTGTCCTTCCTTTGTCCATTTCCATGCGGCAAAACCTGCCCCTCCCTTAAGGGTCATACTTCCACAATAAGGCAAGTCCTGAGCGGCACAAGTATCGTCTTTGACAAAGAAAGTAGTGGCACTCTCATTATTTTGGTCACAAGCCCCTCCGGCAGTAGCAAAAGAACCTGTACGGTATTCCTTATTATCCAAGACTGCATGGTATACCATCTCGGCTTGGTTCTTTAGTTCATTGGAACAGAAGTCAATAAGGTTCGCACAATCGGGCTGTACCTTTACATTAATCGTAATGGGCGCAGAGAAAGGAGCCGAAGAAGAATATTGTAGGAGTGTAGGTGATACATTGAACTTCACCAGTGTACGTCCTGTATTGTTATAGTTAGGTGTAGCTGAAACAAAGGTAACTCCCGTAGGAAGTGCTTCAAAATTCTCATAAGTAATTCCCAATGGGAGCAAGTCCTCCAAAACCGCATCTCTCACATTGTCATTTCCTATATTACGGAATTTAAGACGATACTTTAATGCTTCACCAAAAGCCGTCGTTTTTCCTGTAAAATCTTTCCAAACACCCGCCTCTAAGCCTAATAACTCTTTATGAGTTTCTACATGTGGAGCAATAGCATCTACAGAGAAAACAACCAAGAAAGTAATATAAGCATCTTCAGCCTCAAACCTAATTTTTAAATTTGTTGCATTATTGGCTATCACTTGATTATTAGGATTATTTATATCAAAAATATCCAAGTCCACTGCTCCAGCACCTATAGGAAATACAGGATTTCGTGGAATTGCTGTTTCAGAGTGATTAAGAGTCAGTGACCCATCCATAAAGTCGTCTGTCTTATTAGGATTAGCTCCCTGACCTTGTTGGTGTCCATTAATTTTTAAATAGTCTTTTTGACCTATATTACCAGCACCTGTTAAAATACTCAAGCGAGCCCTTACTGGACCTGAAGGCGGGGTTTTAAAATTTGATATTGGAATTTCCTTATTTTGCATACCCCCATAGTTGAAGAAATTCCATTCACTACCTTCATATACATATATACGCTTGGAAGTTGCGGCTTGCACATCTTCATATACTACAACTAAACTCCAGGCTCCCCAACCTGCATCAAACTCATCAGAGTAAATATCTCCTACAAAATATTCTGCATTATTGAAAGCTGGGCCTATACCTTGCAAAAGAGAAGTAACATTCTTAAAACATTTATAGGCATCTTCAAAATTACCAAAATTAGAATGAGTATGAGTATCTGCTGTAAGATCACGAAAGAAATTTTCAGTAGGTAGCTTAAATTTTACCTTTTCTATCCTTGGCTCATTTCTGTTATTCATATTGGTAGGAGCAACCCAATATAGACCTGCCCAAACTACTCTCAAACAAGAACTAGCAGAAGGTATTTTTAAAGTTGCAGAACTACAACTCTGAGTTGGCTTATTAGCGACACCTGCCCCTGCATCAACAAATGCATAGTTTCCCTGAAAAGCATATTTACGGAAGTTCCCAATTTGCATAAAGTCTCCCTTTATTGTCTTTCCTCCATTATCCCAAGAAAGAGCAACAGGAGTATCTGATACCTGCCCCCACATCTTTGTAGATACAAAGCATGTACTCAATACTACTAAAAAATACAAAAACCTTCTCATGATGGTATGTTTTTGGTTATCTTATAAAACTTAGTTATCCACATAAGTTATCAACTTTTGTTTATAACTTATTATTAAACAAATAATTAAGGATTAGGCTATGCTCTCTTGCAGAGATCACAGCCCTTACTTATTCTCAAAAGCAAAGGTATAAAAATTTTTTAATAAAAAAAGTGTTTTTTTAAAAATATCACGAGAGGTGTGTTTTTAAGCATGAACTGTATTAATGACAAATAACAAGTGACTAACGACTAATACCTTATACATAGGAATTAACCATTAGTCACTTGTCACTAGTCACTTGTCACTTGTCACTATCAATATATTTTCCCTTCGGAAAGCAGTTTCATCTTACTGATAATCTCAGCGGTCTTCGGATCGTCATCTACAAAGGGGAGGAACACACGGCCGCGGTGTTGGCTCTGTACGGCTACTACATTGATCTGTAGGCCACTCTTGCTAATCATACCACTACCCAAGTGCAAACTGTAATCCCCATGCTCGGTCTTGACAAGAATATAACGCTCCTTGACCTCCACATTGGTGAGCTTAAAGAGACGTGCACTCTCTCTGGCCAAGGCACCACGCATCTGCATAGTGCTGTGAGAGGCTTCGGGATCTACGCCTCCTACATGGGCTACGCTGACTACCAAATCCACATCGCGCATTACCTCACTGAAAATCACAGGGTTAATCTCCTTCATTGGCACTTCCTTGCCGTCCTTAAGATTGTAGAAGACTACGTATTCGAGGGTTGGTGCCTCTACATCCGAAGGGGTATACCAGTCGGCTGCCGCATAGATCGTCGCACGGAAACCTTCCTTGTGATATACTTTTTGAAGTCCTTCCTCATAATTGACTGTCCAGCCACGACCACGAAGTAGGGCAACTGTCTTTTGAGGTTGTACTTGGTGACCTTGGTAGCGCTCACTGCGGTTGCTGGTCTCCAGTTCGTCCTTGGTAGGCACATACAATTCACGGAATACCTGCTTGAAGGGTTGCTTGATTTCCTTGTCAAAGAGATACTTTTGGTACAAATCCCATTGTACCGCATAGAACAAATGGCTTGGGTGTGCAATCAGCAGCTTATCGGTTGCCTTGAGCGGGGTAAGGGTACCCTCTGCACTTAAGAGCTTGCCGTCTTGCCAAAAGCCTGAAGCCTGAGTCTCTGGATTAAACAGCACGAGCTTGCTAAGCATGGCCTTTACCACAGGGTGTTCCAAGATTTTAGCCAATTCAGCAGCTGTAAAGAGTGTTTGAGAGAGCATGGCCTGTTCCAAAGATAGGCGGGTACGGCTGTACTGTTTGGTAAGGTAGGTTTTGTTGTCCTTGAGCGCTTCTACTTCCTTGTTTTTCTTATATTTATCAGGGATAGACTTGAGGGTCTTGTCGCCTTTGGTAACGATAATATCGGCCTTACCCTCCTCATCTACCACCAACTGGAGCTGGGTATCGTCCAGCACAAGGGTAGATTTCTCCATAATCTGTTGGGTCGCCTTGGCCTCCATTGCCCAGCTAAAGCGGATACTATCCTCATAACCTGCATTGCGGGAGAGGTTATCCAGACCTATCTCTACGGCATTCTTCTCACTCTCCTGACGCTGCTGACCGAACTGCTTGCTCTCCTTGAGGAAGGTCTGCAAGAGGTTATAGCGGCTTACTAAGTCTTCTTCTACTTTTTTCTTATTGATAGGCACTAGTCCTAAGGCCATCACGTAATCCTTATCGCGCTTTTCGGTAATTTTCTTAATAGTCTCGGTGAGTTTGATTTCTCCTGTAAGCACGGCAGAATAGAGCTTCACACGGCGATAGCCCATACCGTCAGAAAGGTACTTGGCCGACTCTTGGATCAGCTTCCAGCCCTCTTTGCCTACGGCCTTATGTACACGTTGGTACCAATCCACATCTATAGCACCACGCCTGAAGTCGTCACGCGGTACGGTAGAGTATTGGGAGACAATCGTTTCTTTCTCTGCATCCATATAGTCGGTTGTATGGGCGATAAACCACCAAATAGCCTCACGGAAACTCTTGATTTTGAGGTAGTCACCCAACCACTCTGTCCAGTGAGGGGCATAGCAGGCGGCTTCCACCAGGCGCTGCTTGCTGAGCTTCACCTCGTCCAAGTGTTTCTTGAAGGCCGCAAAAGTATCGGTAGCACTCGGCTGGCTTACCTCCAAGATATGGCTAAAGGTATAGCGCTTGCCCACTCCACTGCCATAGCCCTTAGCAAAAGGTTCCTTGCCCATACGTTCCAAGGCTTCGAAGAAGTATTGGGCACCCTCTATCTCACTGAGCGAATTGATATATATAGAGGCATCGGTAGGTAGGTCACCACGTTGTAATTCTACTTGGAGCATATGGGTCTTGACTTCCTCCAAGAGGGTTTCAGGGAAAGTAAGCGTATCCTTGATCCACTTAGGCAATCGTCGGCTAAAGTGATTTTCTGCTCCTTGTGCCATAGCAAAGAGCTCATTATTGAGCAAGCAGAAGAAAATAAGATCATCGGTAGTAAGTCTACCCTTGTTATAGAGCATAAGGGTCAGTTGTAGCAAGCCTTCGTTGATGCGAGGCAGGCGCTCTTCTCGGCGTACAAAGTTGCGTACATAAGGAAGAACATCCTTTATCGTATTCTTCTGGGCATCTAAGTCCTTCTTTCCTTCTATATATAGGTAATAGAGGATTTGCCAAAGCCTAAAGAGCTGATCATCGGTATAATAAGGGAAGTCTCCATCGTCCCCATAATAGACTACGGCGGCATAATCGGTCACTACATCGTCCCAATCCAAGGAAGAATAACCGCGCTTGTAGATCTCTCCGCGCTTTTCCTTGGGGAAAGTCGCCAAAGCGTCTTCAAAAACGGAAAGCTTAAAGCTCGCCAAGAGGGCTTTGTCTTCACTATAAGCCTTCATCAAATACCCTAATAAGTCTTCTGCCTTACGAGCTTCTCCTCGGTAGCTATGAATTTGCCCTTCAAAATGTACCTTGAAATCAGGGTAGTAGTTAGCTAAGAACGCATCTAAGCCCTTTGGTTTGGGGTTTTCATAGTAGAGATGATCACAATAGCGCTTGGCAAAGTAGTACTCTATCTCGGTAAACTGGTATTTTTCGTGCCAGCCTTTCCATAGGTCGGCCAGTGGTAGGTCATTCAGCCTATCCATAGGGGTATCCTCCTCCTTTCTTTTGTGCAGACAGCTGATGTCATTGCCCAAGAGGGTCGTCACGGTAGCTCCTTGATAGCCTTCGTATTGGTATTCGTAATCCTTGTTGGCACGCCATAAGGCCAAGAGTTCGCTAAGCCCCTCCCCTATCTTCTCTACATTGACGAGCTTATCAAAGAGGAAACCGCCCTTTTTCTCCTTGCGCTGCTTGTCAAAGAGGGGTTTGGGTAGGTCAAAAGAGGTCAAGTTGTCCAAGTTGAGCACTCCGAAGCCGTTGGTAAGGTCATACCTAAGCTCAGTAGCTGTTTCGGGGTTGTAGGTGAGCTTGTCCATGAGTACCTGCTCGTTCTTGGAGAGCTTACGCCCCTTATAGGCTTCCACCTGCTCGGTGACATAGTCAGCAAGTCGCTCTTCCTCCTGCAATACGGTGAGGATTTCCAAGGCTGCCAAGCGCTGGTCGGCATTCTTGGAGACAATCATACGAGAGGTGCTATCCTTAAGCACCGCTTCGGGTTGTTTGACGAGCAAGGCCACGCTCTCCTTGCGTTGTTCCTTGTTCTTGCGGGAGAGTACCTGCTCAAGGGCGAGAATATCCTCATGCACCAAAGGTATTTTCTTGAGCACCTCCATCGCCTTGCTGGCTACATAAGCACCTTTGTCATTGACAGCAGTACGCACCAAGGCACGTTGCCAAGAGTCGGCTGGATAGTCCTCAGGAGGAGTTTTATCCTCTTCATCATTAATATAATGGGTATAACCGCTCCCACGGGAGAGCACAGGGTAGAGGTCAGTCAGTAGGACATGGCGGACATCCACAGGAATTTCTGCCAGTTCCCCAGCCAAGAGCTGTTGTTGCTCCTCATTGGCTGCCTTGAGCATCGTCTGGTAGAGATCCAAAGGCTTTATAGCAAAGTTAAGCCAACGGAAACCTACACCCTCGAAACTTTTGCCGTCCTTAGGGAGCTTCTTAGCCGAGGCATGTACCTTGTCAAACAAGGCTGGGGTGAGCTTGCCCTGTGGTAGGTTCTGCAAAATCCAGTAATCCCAAGCGGGTTCTATGCCAAAGTAGTTTTCGGCAAAGGAGAGGATTTCATCGGTCTTCTTTTGGGTTTGGCGCATAAAGTAGAGTATCACCACACAAGCCTCGTAGCTTGTTTTGGTATTGTTCAGTGCCGTTACGGCCAAGTGCAAGGCTTCCTCTACATTATAAACGGCCACCGCCCATAGGGCTACATAGCGCTCTAAGTTGTCCTGACTGCTAACGGCTACTTCGCGTGCCTTATCAAGGTCACCCAAATAGGTCTGTGCCAGCTCCAAGGTACGCTTGACCACCGACTGCTGGGGGGCTTCCCAGCCAAAGCCAAACCAAGTATCCACGGCTCGTACTACACTGCTAAAGCGATTGAGGTTATGCTCCAATATCACTCCTATAAAGTGCTGGAGTACAGGGATAGTCGTCTCGTCCAAGGCCTCCAAGATCATCTGGCGGAGGTCTTCCTGAAGTTGCGCCGCCAAAAGGGTCTTTTCCACCAAAGTATGATAGCGCTTATCTTCCACCATAAGGCAACCCTCTACCAAGGAGGCACACACTTTACCAATCTCGTCCTCGCCCAAGAAGATTTCTTCCACCAATGAATAATACTTATCAGGATTCTCGGAGATCACCTGAGCAAAAATATCCGATGAGGCGCCCTTATACACGGCATATTGGAATTGTTCAGCTATGGGTAGCATGCCAACTCCCATATTGCGGAGCCTGCAAAGCCACTTAAGTACCTTCAGTTGGGTCTCCCTATAGTCCTCATGGTTGGGCGAGCGGAAAGGTCGGCGAGACCAATCGCTTGGGTAGGGGTACTTATAGGCATCGTCCCAAATACGTTGTACGTATGGGGCTTGTACCTCTCCAAAAAGCAAATCGGCTAAGCGCTTGCCCTCTTCTGTTTCCCATAACTTATCAGCAAAGCCAAAGGAGGTAAATTTTTCACGAAATTTAGTTTCTTCTCTATAATAGAAGATATCAGCAATATATATCCCTAACTGCTGGTAGGACTCAGAGAAAGAAGCGAAAGCCTCTTTCTTAAGCGACTCCCGCTTATGGGGCGCCAAATGTTCTGCTACTTGTTCGTCTTTTAGCATGATATTAATGGTTAATTGTTAATGGTTAATTGTCAATTGTCAATGGTTAATGCCTTTATCGCTTTATTGGCTACTAATGTTTTCATCTGATCAATAGCTGTTTTATTCAACTGTATTCTCATATCTACCAGCTTTTGCCTTTAGTCCTATAGCATTTGTAGCTTCTATCCAGTTCTTCACAGAGAGAACAAAATTATTACTACCCGCAGCATTTTTAATTGTACCGAATTCGGTATAATTAAAATTCGGATTGTATAGCGCCTCCCATTCTCCTATATATTCAATTGTACTCTTTAAGCTCAACCACTTTATGATAATAGCTTCCTGCATTTGACTTTTCGCCATATCTGTAAGAGATATATAATCATCTTGCTCTTGTGAAATCACAGAAATTTCTGTTCCTGCAATTTCTATTTTCTTGTTTTTTGCCATTGTGTATTTTTAGAAAATGTGTTTTGCTACATGAGTTGGTCACTTGTCACTTGTCACTTGTCATTTGTCATTATTAGTATATTTTTCCTTCGGAAAGCAGTTTCATCTTACTGATAATCTCGGCTGTCTTCGGATCGTCATCTACAAAGGGGAGGAATACACGGCCGCGGTGTTGGCTCTGTACGGCTACTACATTGATTTGCAGGCCGCCACGGCTAATCATACCACTACCCAAATGCAGGCTGTAATCCCCATGTTCGTTCTTAACCAAGATATAGCGCTCCTTAACCTCCACATTGGTGAGCTTAAACAGACGTGCACTCTCTCTGGCCAAAGCACCACGCATCTGCATAGTGCTATGAGAGGCTTCGGGATCTACGCCTCCTACATGGGCTACGCTGACTACCAAATCCACATCGCGCATCACCTCACTGAAGACCACTGGGTTGATCTCTTTCATTGGTACTTCCTTGCCGTCCTTAAGATTGTAGAAGACTACATATTCGAGAGTTGGTGCCTCCACATCCGAAGGGGTATACCAGTCGGCTGCTGCATAGATCGTCGCACGGAAACCTTCCTTGTGATATACCTTCTGGAGTCCTTCCTCATAATTGACTGTCCAACCACGACCACGAAGTAGTGCCACCGTCTTTTGGGGTTGTACTTGGTGACCTTGGTAACGCTCGCTACGGTTGCTGGTCTCCAGTTCGTCTTTAGTAGGAATATAGAGTTCACGGAATACCTGTTTGAATGGCTGCTTGATTTCCTTGTCAAACAGATACTTTTGATACAGATCCCATTGTACCGCATAGAACAAATGGCTTGGGTGTGCAATCAGCAGCTTATCGGTTGCCTTGAGCGGGGTAAGAGTACCTTCGGTACTTAAGAGCTTGCCATCTTGCCAAAAGCCTGAAGCCTGGGTTTCAGGGTTAAATAGTACGAGCTTGCTAAGCATCGCCTTTACCACAGGGTGTTCCAAGATTTTGCCCAATTCAGCAGCTGTAAAGAGCGTTTGGGAGAGCATAGCCTGTTCCAAAGATAGGCGGGTACGGCTGTACTGTTTGGTAAGGTAGGTCTTGCTGTCCTTGAGCGCTTCTACTTCCTTGTTTTTCTTATACTTATCAGGGATAGACTTGAGGGTCTTGTCGCCTTTGGTCACTTCCAATTCTGCCTTGCCTTGTTCATCAACAACCAACTTGATAGTGGTATCGTCCAAGGTAAGGGTTGCCTTTTCCATAATCTGTTGGGTTGCCTTGGCCTCCATCGCCCAGCTAAAGCGGATACTATCCTCATAGCCTGCATTGCGGGAGAGGTTGTCCAGACCTATCTCTACGGCGTTCTTCTCGCTTTCTTGGCGCTGCTGACCGAACTGTTTGCTTTCCTTGAGGAAGGTTTGCAAGAGGTTATAACGTCTTACTAAGTCCTCCTCTTCCTTCTTTTTGTTGATAGGCACCAGTCCTAAGGCCATGACATAGTCTTTGTCTCTCTTTTCAGTGATTTTTTGGATTACTTCGTCCAACTTAATCTCGCCTGTAAGCACCGCTGAATAGAGCTTTACGCGGCGATAGCCCATACCGTCAGAGAGGTACTTGGCCGACTCTTGGATCAGCTTCCAGCCCTCTTTGCCCACTGCCTTATGTACGCGATGGTACCAATCCACATCTATAGCACCACGCTGGAAGTCATCACGCGGTACGGTAGAGTATTGGGAGACAATCGTTTCTTTCTCTGCATCCATATAATCGGTCGTATGGGCGATAAACCACCAAATGGCCTCCTTGAAGTCCCTGATCTGGAGGTAGTCCCCTATCCAGTCTGCCCAATGTAGGGCATAGCAAGCGGCTTCCACCAGGCGCTTATCAGTGATTTTGATCTTGTCCAGATGCGCCTTAAAGGCTGCAAAAGTATCCGTCGCATTCGGCTGGCTTACCTCCAAGATATGGCTGAAGGTACGGCGCTTGGTAAGATCATTGCCATAGTAATAGCCCTTAGCGAAAGGCTCCTTGCCCATACGCTCTAAGGCCTCAAAGAAGTAGTGCATGCCCTCTATCTCTTGCAGGTATCGTATGTAGATAGAAGCATCAGTAGGTAGGTCGCCCCGTTGTAGTTCTAACTGGAGCATACGCGTTTTGAGTAGTTCCAGCTGGGTATCGGGGAAGGTAAGCGAAGTTTTGAGCACCTCAGGCAATCTTCGGTAGAAGTAGTTTTCCCCTCCTTGCGCAACAGTGAAGAGGTCATCCTCCAAGAGACAGAAGAATAAGAGGTCATCTGCCGAGAGCTGTCCTTTTTGGTAGAGCGTCAGGGTTAGCCCTGCCAGCCCTCCATTTACCCCTGGTAGGCGCTCACTCTCACGTACCTTGGCACGTAGGTCTGTCAGTACCTCTTGGGGGTTATAGATAGTAAGGTCGTCCTTGGTTTGTTTTTGGGCATATACATAGTAAAGTAACTGCCAAAGCCTCAAGCGCTGCTCAGGGGTATAATAGTCTATATCTCCATTTTCACCTTGATTCATAGAGATGACAAACTCATCAATCACCTCTGTCCAGTCCATATCGTCATAATCACGTTCTATCTTCACCTTACGCTTCTCTGGCGGATAGGTAGCCAACGCATCCTCAAAGACAGAGAGCTTAAAGCTGGCCAAAAACGCTCTATCTTCGGTATAAGCCTCGCTTATAGGGGCTAAAAGGTCTTCCAAGCGGCGGGCTTCGCTTTCGTAATAATTTCCTCCTACATTTCCCTGAAAAGCTACCTTAAAGTCAGGGTAATAGCCTGCCAAATAGTCCTTTAGCTGCTTAGGTATCTCATTCTCATAAAAGATATTTTCGCAATAGCGTATGGCGTATTCGTATTCTATCTCATTGAGCTGGTGCTTTTGGTGCCAGTCTTTCCAAAGCTCTGCCAGTGGCAGGTCATTGAGCCTATCCATAGGGGTTTCGCCTTCCTGCTCTTGGTGCTGGCGCCTGATTTCTTTACCCAAAAGAGTGGTTATGGTAGCCCCTTGATAGCCTTCGTATTGGTATTCGTAGTCTCTGTGCTTACGCCATATCACCAATAGATCATTGAGGGCTTCGCGTACTTTCTCTACCCGCACAATTTTATCAAAGAGAAAGTCGCTTTTTTTCTTAAATAATCCCCCTTTTTTCTCCTTACGCTCCTTGTCAAACTGAGGCTGAGGCAAGACAAAAGGGGTAAGTCTGTCAAAATCAATCACGCCAAATCCATTGGAGAGGTCATAGCGCACTTCCCCTGTCTCATCAGAGTTGTAAGCGAGCTTGTCCATCAGTACCTGCTCGTTCTTGGTGAGCTTACGCCCCCTATAGGCTTCCACTTGCTCGGTTACATAATCGGTAAGCCTTTGTTCTTCCTGCAATACAGAGAGAATTTCCAAAGCTGCCAAGCGCTGGTCGGCACTCTTGGAGACAATAAGGCGGGAGGTACTGTCCTTAAGCACCGATTCGGGTTGCTTGATGAGCAAGGCCACACTCTCCTTGCGCTGCTCCTTGTTCTTGCGGGAGAGCACCTGCTCTATGGCAAGTATATCCTCATGTACCAAAGGTATTTTTTTGAAAATATCAAAAGCAATTCCGGCTACCATAGCTGCCTTATCATTTAGAGCTGCTCGCACCAAGGCACGTTGCCAAGAGTCAGCTGGATATTTCTCTGGTTTCTTTTTCTTCTCTGCCTCACTCTCATAATAGTAACGCCCTCGTCCCAGCACTGGATACACATTTTGCAGGAGGTTTTGGCGCTCCTCCACAGGGATTTCCGAGAGTTCTGCGGCCAAGCGCTCTTGTTGCGCCTCATTGGCCTCGCCTATAAGAAAGCGGTAGATATCCTGCGACTTTAGGGTAAAGCTGAGCCAACGGAAGCCGACGCCTTCAAAATGTTTACCCTCCTTAGGCAGCGTCTTGGCAACAGCCTGCATACGGTCAAAGAGCACTGGGGAAGGGCTGCCCTTTGGGAGATTCTGCAAGAGCCAATAGTCCAAATCGGAGGCCTCCCCAAAGTGGGCTTCTGCATAAGTGGCTATATCTGTGTAGGTTATTTGGGTTTGCTGTACAAAGTAAAGGGTAACGATACGCCCCTCGTGGCTTGTCTGAGGGTCTTGGATAGCCTTCACCGCAAAGTCCAGTGCCTGTTGTACACTGCGTACCCCCACTGCCCATAGGGAGACATAGCGCTCTATGTTGTCCTTACTATTTAGGGCTTTCTCGGCAGCCACACGGTCGGAAAGAAAAGTTTGCGATAGCTCCAGAGTACGCTTAATCACCGACTGTTGGGGCGCTTCCCAACCAAAGCCAAACCATACATCTACCGCACGTACCACACTGCTAAAGCGGGTGAGGTTGTGCCCCAAAATGACTCCTATAAAGTGCTGCAAGGAGGCCAAAGAGGTTTCGTCCAAGGATTCCAAGATCATCTGCCTTAAACCTTCCTGAAGCTGAGCGGCCAAAAGGAGCTGCTCTACCAAAGTGCGGTAGCGGGTGTCCTGCGTTATCAGGGCTGCCTTAATCAGCACGGGACATACCCCTCCTATCTCATGTTCGCTGGAGAAAATGTCTTTGAAGAGTTCATAATAGGCATCAGGCTTTTCGTCAAGGAGCAAAGCAAAGAAGGCCTCTACATCATCCTCATTATAGACTACATATTGGAATTGCTCAGCTATAGGCAGCACGCCTACCCCTGAGCTATAATAGTGATGCAGCGTACACATCTTAGAGAGTTGTACCTCGGTATAGTCGGCAGGATTTTTCGAGCGGAAAGGACGACGCCCCCACCATCTTTGGTAGGGATAGGCCAGCAGCGAGTCCCAAACGCGCTGTACATAAGGAGCTATTTCCTTGCCAAAGAGCAGCAAGGCCAAAGCCTGTCCCTCCTTGCTCTCCCAAAGCTTATCAGGGAAATTATAGGAAGCAAACTCTCGCTCGAAGACACATGACTCATCATAGTCTATCAGGTTGGTGATATACTTGCCCAACTGTTGGTAGGCAGTAGAGAAAGAAGCCAAATCCGCTTCTTTAAGCTGCTTAGGCTCATACTTTTCTAGGAACTTGTCGGCTTGTTCTTGCTTTAACATAGGGGGTAGAGATTAATGATTAACGAATAGTGAAAAGTGAATAGTGAACAACCAAATAGCTCACTATTCACTTTTCATTTCTTACTATTTACTCTTCACTCTCTCAATGAGTTGCGAAGTGGAGCTATCATGTTTTGCGGGCTGAGCGGCTGAAAAGTCCTTGAGAATTGTGCCTGCCAATTGCTTGCCAAGCTCTACTCCCCATTGGTCATAGCTATAGATATTCCATAGCACCCCTTGTACAAAAATCTTATGTTCGTATAGGGCGATAAGCTTACCTAGGCTCTCAGGGGTGAGTTTGTCAATAAGCAGGGTAGTGGTAGGCTTGTTCCCCTCAAATACCTTGAAAGGTACTAGGTGTTCTGCTATCCCCTCGGCACGTACCTGCTCTGGTGTTTTACCTTCCATGAGCGCTTCGGTCTGAGCCAAGAAGTTGGCCATGAGCTTATCTTGGTGGTCTTGATCTCTGTAGAGAGAGTGCTTAAAGCCTATAAAGTCGGCAGGAATGCGCTTGGTACCTTGGTGAATGAGTTGGAAAAACGCATGTTGGGCATTTGTTCCTGGCTCTCCCCACACGATGGCGCTCGTTTGGTAACCGACACGCTGTCCGCTGCGATCTATATACTTTCCATTACTTTCCATAATGGCTTGTTGCAAGTAGGCAGGGAAGCGGTGTAGGTATTGGGTATAGGGGATAATGGCTTCAGTCTCTGCTCCGTAGAAGTTGGTATACCATACTGAAAGCAAAGCCAAGAGTACAGGAAGGTTTTCCTTAAAGGGTGCGGTACGGAAGTGCTTGTCCATCTTTTGGGCACCCAAAAGAAGCGCAGCAAAGTGCTCATACCCTACCGAAAGGGCAATGGTGAGACCCACAGCACCCCATAAGGAGAAACGCCCCCCTACCCAGTCCCACATAGGGAATACATTCTCAGGGGCAATACCGAACTCATCTATCTTCTTGAGGTTAGTGGAAACCGCTACGAAGTGCTTGGCCACATCGGCCTCTTTGGCATGCTTGAGGAACCACTTTTTCACCGTAAGGGCATTGGAGAGGGTCTCCTGAGTGGTAAAGGTCTTGGAGACAATCACAAAAAGGGTCGTCTCAGGGTTCAAGTGCTTGATCACTTCATGTACATGGTCACCATCTACATTGCTGATAAAGTGAATGTTGAGGTGATTTTTGTAGAATTTCAAGGCCTCAGAGACCATCACTGGCCCTAGATCTGAACCCCCGATACCAATATTTACCACATCGGTAAAGGGCTTACCTGTATAACCTTTGCGCTTGCCAGAGATGATTTCCTGCGAGAAAGCCTTGATTTTTGCTTTTACTTCCTCTACCTCTGGGATTACGTTTTGCCCATCTACAAGGATCTGCTTCTCTGCTGAGCGCAAGGCAGTATGTAGCACGGCGCGGCCTTCGGTAGCGTTGATCTTATCGCCTGTGAAATACTTCTCAATGGAGGCCTTTAGGTCGCATTCTTCAGCCAATTGCAAAAGCAGATTACGGGTAGTCTCGTCCCAATTGTTCTTAGAGTAATCCACCAAGAAGTCCTCCCACTGGAGGGTGTACTTAGGGGCACGTGCCGCATCTTGGGCAAAGAGTTGTTGTAAGGTAACCTCTTTTACCTTAGCAAAATGGGCTTCTAAGGCTGCCCAAGCCTTTGTTTGTGTAGGATTCTGTGTTGCTAACATTTATCTTTTAGTTTTTAGTTCTAAGTTTTGAATTTTGAGTTCTAAGAGTTTTAGTAGTGACTAATTCCATTCTTTTCTAATTCGTCACTCGCGAGTGACGAATTGGAAGCCGTTGATTGTAATTCGACATTCATGAATGTCGAATTACAATCAGCTGATAAAGAATCACTTGTCCATTCTTCATAAAACCCTCGCATTTGTTTTAGATTAGATGCTGAGAACCCACGAAGTCCTGGTAGCTCGCGTTGTAGCTGCTCGCTAATGTACTCCAAAGCTCCTGTGCCCCAATATCCCTTGCGAGTATGCTCTGATACATACTTCCCTATAGAGAAATATAAGGATAGCTGCACCGCATTGACTGCCTTTGCGGCCTTATATTGGGCTTCTAAAATAGCTGTCTTGATAGTATCAATAATAGACTTGCTTATCACCATATTAATCTTTAGTTAGTGACAAGTGACGAGTGACAAGTGACTAACTACTGACCACTGACTACTGACCACTGAATCTACCGCAAAGATAGTCTTTTTTATGCTCTTAGCAAATGTTTTTCGGCTTTTTTTCGTATTTTTGCCAACTCAAAACTCATGACTCATGAAGAAACTATTGCTCTTGTTGTGGCTTCCTTTGCTTTCCTTAGCGCAGGAGAAGACCGCCCCCGACTATATCAAGACCATTATCTTTCGCGCTGGCGATGACCCTTATAGCCAATTGCCTATTGTTACGCTAGGAGGCAGTTTCTCTCTCTCCTTTGACGACCTGCGCGGGGGAGAGACGGACTATTACTATACCCTAACGCACTGCAATTACGATTGGCAACCCTCAGGCCTGCTCAAGAGTGAATATCTCCGTGGCATGGACGATGTGCGCCTGACCCAGTACCGCTATTCCTATGGCACGCTACAGCCTTACACGCACTATAACCTAACCCTTCCCAACGACGATACTGATTTTTTGCTTACGGGCAACTACCTGCTGACCATTACCGATAGCGAACAGCAGCCTATCTTTAGCCGTCGTTTTGTCCTCTATAGCCCTACAGCCACCGTACAGCTCTCTGTAAAGCAGTCCCGTGAGGTCAAGTATGCCGAGACGCGCCAAAGCGTCCAGATGAAAATATCCTCCAAGTCCCTACAGTTTGTCTCTCCCAATACGGCTGTCAAGGTTACAATCTTACAAAACTACCGCTGGGACAACGCTATTATGAACGTACCTCCCCAATATATCTTGGGCAATGACTTGGTGTATAAGTACGATAGAGAAACCTCCTTCAGGGGGGGCAATGAGTATTTTTACTTTGAGAACCGCGACCTGCGCTCCCCTACCTCTGGAGTATATACCACCCGCCGCGAGGGGGACAAGTACTTCTGCCAGCTCTTTACCCAAGTGCCACGCGCTCATCTGCCCTATACCTATAACCCTGATATAGACGGGAATTTCCGTATTGTCAGCGACCATGGTCGCGATAATAGCATAGAGGGCGAATATGCCTTAGTACAGTTCTCTCTCTCGGCCAAGGACTTAGACCCCTCGGACGAGCTATATGTATATGGCGCTTTCTCCGATAATGCCCTAACGAAGGACTATCAGCTCCACTTTGATGAAGAACAAAAGGTGTATGTAGGAAATGTCTATCTAAAGCAAGGTTTCTATAACTACAAGTTTGCCCTCAAGCACAACGGCCAAGCCGACTACAACGCCATAGGGGGCAACTTCTACCAAACAGAAAATACCTATACCGTTTTGGTCTATTACCGCGACACCGCCGACCGCTACGACCGCGTCATCGGTATGGGAAGCCTACAGAGTACACAAGTTACAAGGTAGTGAAAAACGATGACAAAGGTAAAATGAACAACAAAAGCACCGATGAAACCTATAACGGCCTCATCGGTGCTCTGCGACAAGCCCTCTCTCGCCTTGGGCAAGAGATTGAGCCTAAAGTATATGAGTATCAATTCCTTTTATAACCTAAAAATATCCTCTGTAGCAACTCCCAACTCTGGGAATATTACCGAATGAATCACATCTCCCTCTACAATAGGGGGAAGCGCACGATATTGACCATTCTCCAATACAAATTGGGTGATCTCCTTATCAGTAGGGCGTACCACCCAATACTCACAAACCCCTGATTCCTGATAGAGTTCGTACTTATAACGCAGCTCTTTCTTGGAGTTGCCTGGGGATAGGATCTCTATGATAAGATCAGGCGCCCCTAAGCAGCGCTTGTCATTCTCTAACTTCTTAGGGTCACATACCACACAGAGGTCGGGCTGTACAACACTATCTTCCAAACCTTCTTTATTTCCTAATACTACATCAAAAGGTGCCGAGAAGAGCTGACAAGTTTTCCCTTTAAAATAGTTATAAAGTTCCCCCGTAAGATTTCTAGCTATTTTCTGGTGAGAGACAGCAGGTGCTGGACTCTTTTTAAAAATCTTCCCTTTGAGGATCTCCAATCGCTCCTTGAGCTGCCAATGTATATAATCAGCATAGGTATAAAGCCCATGGGTAAGGTCTAACTGGTCTATATTTGTGATTACACCACTCATGATACATTGTTTTATGGATTACCAAGGGCAAAGATAAGAAAACTAGTGAAAAACGAAAAGTGAAAAGTTCTTCACTTTTCACTTTTCGTTTTTCACTTAGAATGTGATCGGCCCTGAGAAGGTCGTTGTGGTGCTCTCTATACGATTTTTACCACTATAAACCTCTATTTTGAGCTTGAGTTTGCGTTCGGTAACAAAGGCCTGATGCATCTTGATAAAGAGGGTACCACTCACTAGCCCTTGCTTGCCCAAGTGGATATCTGGATTCCCTACAATCTCTATCTGTGCTTGCTTAGGCTCTACGATCTTGAAGGTAAGATGATCGAAGTCCTGGGTCGTCTTATTGATAATCTTGTAGGTATAGACATTGGAAATGATATCCCCCTGCTTTTGGTAGAGCTGACCTGGCAGACGTAGAATATTGGCCTGTACATCACTACGCAAGAAGAGCAGCCCTATGAGAATACCTATGAGTATAGTAAGTACCGAAGCATAACCCTTCATACGTGCAGTAAAGCGGAACGGCTCCTTCTTGGCAATTTCCTCTTCGCTGGCAAAGCGTATCAGCCCCTTTGGCATACCCGACTTTACCATTACCTCATCACAGGCATCTATACAAGCGGTACAGTTCACACATTCCAGCTGCGTTCCGTTGCGAATGTCTATATTGGTCGGACACACATGTACACACTGGAAACAGTCTATACAGTCGCCATGCCCCATGGCCTGTCTGTCCTCATTTTTGCGGAATTTCTTACGTCCCTTTTCGCCCTCGCCTCGCTTGTAGTCATAAGCCACTACGATGGACTTGTTGTCCAGAAGTACCCCCTGCAAGCGCCCATAAGGACAAGCAATGATACATACCTGCTCACGAAACCAAGCAAAGACAAAGTAGAATACCCCTGTGAAGATAAGCAGCGCAATAAAGGTATTGAGGTGCTTTAGTGGCCCCTCTTTGATCTCTACCAGCAGCTGATCACTACCGATAAGGTAGGCCAGAAAGACATTGGAAACCACAAAGGAAATCATAAAGAAGATGAGCCATTTCAGCCCTTTCTTGCGGATTTTTTCCCAGTCCCAAGCCTGTTTGTCCAGTTTCATCTGCGCATTGCGGTCACCCTCTATGGCATACTCCACGCGACGGAAGACCATCTCAAGGAAAATCGTCTGCGGACAGATCCACCCACAAAAGATACGCCCAAAGGCCACCGTAAAGAGCAGGATAAAGACCACTCCTATAATCATAGAAAGCACAAAAAGGTAAAAGTCCTGTGGCCAAAAAGGAAAACCAAAGATATTAAACCTTCGCTCTAAGATATTGAAGAGTAAAAACTGATTTCCATCAATCTTCAGAAAAGGAGAGATGAAGAATATAGCCAATAGCAGATAGCTCACATACTTGCGATAGCGGTAATAACGCCCTTTGGGTTTCTTAGGAAATACCCATACACGCTTGCCTGAAGTATCTACCGTACCTATAGAATTGCGAAAGGATTCTTGTTCCATAAGGATAATATGTTAAAAAACTACCGCAAATTTACGTATTCTTTTTATCTCTTTTAGCTTTTCTCCCTTCTTTTTTACGCCTTAAACGAAATTTATAATCATTCTATTTTTAAGAAAAAATCTATTGAAATATAGAGAGTTTCTATAGCAGTTAGAGAACAGGGATTAGTCACTGGTCACTAATCACTAGTCACTCGTCATTAGTCATTCGTCATTTTTTTGACTGCTTTTACAATCAGCTCCAAGCTTGTCCTCCCCTGCCAAGAGTTTTCGGTCAGTTGGTAGGCGACAGTTAGGGGTTCACCGCTTTCTACAAGCGATTCTTGGTAGCCCAAGCCAAAACCTACAGCTACAAAATCATGATTACTCTTAGGGTCATTGAGGATCATACGCAAGTGAGAAAAGTCCTTACCCACCCTACGTACTTCTTTGGCCAATACATTATGCGCATAGAAGATGGGCGTCATATTCTTAGGCCCAAAGGGGGCAAAACGTTGCAGACAACGGTAGAAAGTATAGGTAATGTCGGATAAGGGTAACTCTCCACTGAGTAGCAGCTTAGGGGCGCGAAGCGCTGGCGGAAGCGTGCGCTCCACCACCTCTTGGAATTTCTGCTTGAAACGCTCGTAGTTATCTGGGTGCAGCGTCATACCTGCCGCCGCCGTGTGTCCGCCAAACTGTATCAGTTCGTCCTGACACTCACAAAGCGCCTCGTACAGATTAAAGCCCTTAACCGAACGCGCAGAAGCGGCCAAGACCTCTCCGCTTTGGGTAAAGACAATGGTAGGGCGGTAATAGGTCTCTATCAGTCGTGAGGCGACAATCCCGATAACCCCTTTATGCCAATGGGGCGAAAAGACTACTGTCGCTGGTGCGGTTTCCTCTCTGTCAAGAACAATCATACGCAAGGCTTCATCGGTAATCTGCTCATCGGTAGTCTTGCGCTGGGTGTTGAGATATTCTAGGGTGTCGGCCTCATCCAAGTCTTGACCTGTGAGCAAGCGTACCGCCTTTTCGGCATGTTGCATACGCCCTGCGGCATTGACTCGTGGCGCTGCTACAAAAACCAAGTCTCTCACCTCCACCGGATGCTTAGCCGAGGCCAGCAGCAGCTGCATGACCTCTGAGGGTTGCTGGTTGATTAGCTGCAAACCTGCATGTACCAGTATGCGGTTCTCTCCCGTAAGGGGAACTATATCGGCACAGGTAGCCAAGGCCACCAAGTCCAAATACCTATAGGCAGTCTCCGAAGGAAGGTCTAAAGCAGTACAGAGGGCTTGGACGAGCTTAAAGCCTATACCACAACCGCAGAGTTCCTTGTAGGGATAGGGGCAGTCGGCTCGCTTGGGGTTGAGCACTGCCACCGCCTCAGGAAGTGTGTCCGATGGGGTATGATGGTCGGTGATGATCATATCTATCCCACGCTCACGGGCATAGACAACCCGCTCATGAGACTTGATCCCACAGTCCAAGGTGATGATAAGGGGTATTTCGTTGTCATCGGCAAAGTCTATCCCTTGAGTAGAAACCCCATAACCTTCCCTATACCTATCTGGTACATAGGTAAATACATGGGGGTAGATAGCCGAGAGAAACAGATACAGCACGGCCACCGAGCAGGTACCATCTACATCGTAATCTCCGTAGATAAGTATCGGCTGCTCTTGGTCTATGGCTGAAAGGATACGCTCCACGGCCAGATCCATGTCCTTCATTTGGTAAGGATCATGTAGGTCGGCCAAGGAGGGATTGAAGAAAGCCTTCGCCTGGTCAAAGGAGCTAATCCCCCTTTGCAAAAGCAGGCGTGCTATGGTGTCATGCCATGGGAGTTCTTCCTTAAAAAGCGTGTGGGCAAGTCCCTTCACCGCTTCCTTTGGGGGTTCGGGTAGGTACTCCCACACTAGCTTATTCGGCATGATAAGGGTGCTCCTCGGAATTAAAGAACAACTTGATATGTACAGTGGCAAATTGGCGGAACATGGCAATCACCCCGCAGTACTTCTCTACCGAAAGGCTCACTACCTGAGAGATTTGTTCTACATCCAAGTCTTCTCCCTCAAAGTAGTAGTTTACTGTTACTTCTTCATAGATGCGAGGGTGATTCTTGGCCAATTTCCCTTGTACATCAAGGGTAAAGTTGTCCAATACGATTTGCTTTTTCTTAAGCAAGGCCAGCACATCCAGACCTGTACAACCTGCCAAGGCAGAAAGCATCAAGGCTTTGGGGTGCATACCATTGTTTTCTCCTCCGTTCTCAGGAGTGGTGTCAATAAAGAATGAATTGCCACTGGGGTTAGTGGAGGTGAACTGCATGTCTCCTTCCCAATAGACGGTTACTTCGTGCATGTATGTTTGATAATTTTAGTACATTACTTTTTCTTAGGACTACAACCTGCCATGGTAGTAATCTGGATAGCCTCGGTAGGGGCTAGGTATTGGTTGCGGGTTACCACCTCCGCTACGGTGTTGCGGGCAAAGTCTTCAAAGGCCTTGGCCAGTGGCGTTCCTTCTTGCAGCGCGGCAGGGCGTCCTACATCACCTGATTCGCGTAGGCTCTGCACCAAGGGGATTTCTCCCAGCAGTGGTGTATCGGTACGTTCGGCTAAGGACTTCACGCCTTCCTTGCCAAAGATATAATATTTGTTCTCAGGCAGCTCCGCGGGGGTGAAATAGGCCATGTTCTCCACCAGTCCCAATACGGGTACATTGATGGTTTCTTGGCGGAACATCGCGATTCCCTTGCGGGCATCGGCCAAGGCTACATTCTGCGGGGTACTTACCACCACCGCACCGGTAATAGGCAAAGCCTGCATGATGCTCAAGTGGATATCGCCTGTGCCTGGGGGTAGGTCTATGAGCAAGAAATCCAGTTCGCCCCAGTCAGCATCAAAAATCATTTGGTTCAGTGCCTTGCTAGCCATAGGGCCACGCCAGATAACCGCTTGGTCAGGGTGAGTAAAAAAGCCAATAGAAAGGATCTTCACCCCATAGTTCTCTACAGGCTTCATCTTAGAGCGACCACCCACCTCTACCGAGGCAGGACGCTCCTCTTGTACGTCAAACATCATCGGGATAGACGGCCCATAGATGTCCGCATCCAAAAGGCCTACCCGAAAGCCCATCTTACGCAAGGCAATGGCTAGGTTGGCCGTAATGGTAGATTTGCCGACGCCTCCTTTACCAGAGGCTACAGCAATGATATTCTTGATTCCCTCTATAGGCTTGCCTTTGATCTCATTCTTATCCGATGCAGGTGCTGCCTCTACGGTGATATTGACTTTCACCTTCGCCTTTTCATATACCTCGGCATGGATCGCCTTCATGATCTCTACCTCTACTTTCTTTTTCGCTTGTAGGGAGGGGTTGGAGATCGTAGCATCCACCACCACCTCGTCGCCAAAAATCACGATATTCTTCACCACCCCCGCATCTATCAGGTTGCCCCCCTCCCCAGGAGAGGTAATCTTGCGAAGGGCTTCTATTACTTGAGATTTTAATAAAGTCATAATAGTTTTTAGTTTTGAGTTGCTAACAACTAACCAGTAATCACTAACCACAAAAACTTCCCTCCGATCTTGTTATAAGACCGAATGAAAGTTCTCTCCGCTAGTGTGTAAGTTCCAAAAGTTTACTAATTTTTTTCTTCTAACTTTTTAAGCTGCTCGCTTCTGTCAAGGATTTCTCTTTTGTCAAGTTCTTCCTTTTTCTCTGCTTCACCATCCTTCATGGCATCCTTGAACTCACGGATACCACCGCCCAGTCCTCGCATCAGTTCGGGAATCTTCTTACCCCCGAAAAATAACAAGGCTACGGCTATAATGATGATCACTTGTGGTGCTCCTATCACCCCCAAGAAAATATGATTTGCTAACATAACTTTTTTTGAGCGCAAAGATACGAGATTTTTTTTATATCTGTACTAAAAACTCGTATCTTTGCAAAAAAATTTTGAACACTTGTCGTTTGTCACTTGTCATTAGTCACTAATATGAGGCGTCCCACCATTTACCTATTCATTGCCTTACACTTAGAGGTTGCCCTAATTTTTGCAGGTCTTACCATCCTGCTTTTTGCCTTTTTGAAAGGAGGAAATGACAGCATTCCTATAATGACCAACATCCTACCCGCCTCTTTGATCTCTTTCTCCTTGGGTTACCTCGCTGGGGAGTACCTCCCTTGGGCGAAGCTACCACCTTGGGCGCGATTTTGGTTAGGCCTTGGGGTGTTCTATACTATTTTTGTTATAAGCAGTCTCTTAGGATTCTATATTATGGGGCTGATATACGGCAACCTATCTGATGATTATTGGCGATTATTCTATGATTTTTTCTTATTTACAAGTATTCTTATCTTGCTCATCGGATGCGTATTAGGCATCTATCTTAGCAAATTGAAAAAGTTTTGAGTTTTTCATTTTTTCACTTCTATGAAGCGTTCCACCATTTACATACTAAGTGCTATGGCCTTAGAGATTCTGCTGATTGTCATTTTTATCAATTGGCTTTTTCCGTTTCTTTATAGGGGTTATTCTCTTCTATGCTATTTTTATAATAAGTGTCATTTTAGGTTTTGGCTTTTTTCACTTGCTCTACTCCGATCTTCCCAGCAGTATATGGGTAGCCCCTTCCATGTTTGTGTTCTTAGCAAGCCCCTATATCATACTGATAGGTTGTACATTAGGTCTTATCCTGTGTGGTCTAAAAGAAGATTTGTGAAATACTAACAAATGTTAGATCAGCAAATAAACCTCTATCAACAAACTATCTACTTTGCGCCACTGAATCCAGCCTTTTTCATGGGCATCATGCTCATTTCGGATCTCTACCCAATCTCCTTTTACACTTATCACTTGATATATAGCCTCCCTATCCTTGATCCTAATCATTTTAGATTGCTCAGAAGGAGCCTCTCGCAAAGGATTCAGCTCCCAATTTAGGTTGGTTACTCCCGTAGTATTCCTTACAAATTTTGCCCAAGACACGAATTTGGCTTCTGTTTTGGGTACAAGATATATATCACCCGTTGCCGAAAGCACCTTATAATATACCTTCTGCCTCTCAAGACAGACCACATAAAAGATATTATAATCAGGCTTAAAAAATAGAGGAACTATATGCTTAGGGCTATACATATCCTCCTCTATATCCTTGTTAAGCTGCTGATTTTTAATCACTATAAGCTGCTTTTCTATTTTCAATAAGCCAATTCCAAGGCGTTCGGTCTTATTATAAAATTCATAACTCAAACACTCTTGTGCGCTTCCCTTATAGAAAAAGAAAAGCACATAAAGTAAAAATATAGAAAGTTTAGTTTGCATGAAAGTTTCAATTATCCTTAGAAGTCTAAATATCACCATTGATAAAAGAATCTATTTTGCGTTGTTCTCTATCACTTATTGGTAAAAAACGATCAATCAATATACTATCTAATTTCTCTTCCTTGTCCAGTATAAATATTTTGGCAAGATAGAGCCTTTCTTTCAAAATGAAATCATACTGATAATGACCGCTATTCCCTTGATAAACAGATATTTTTAATCCATTTTTACCTACTACGCTACCTATCTTCATATCACTTACATCAACCGTATCTTTATCAACTATAAAGTGATAAGGAAAAAGATACAGAGAGTCTGCATAATATATGCTATTATTACCTTTATCGTCCTTAATCAAAGCTATTTTACGACTATCTAAAGTAATACTATCATAATAGAACATTATAGATCCCTTTTCATTGACAATTGTTTTATTCTCCCCTATGACATCTCTACTGAAGAGGCTACGCTCTCTCATTTTATCCTCTGAATATGCGCTGTCAAAAGTTGCTATTACATACACAAAGAAAGCCAGCCCACATAAAACAAGTATCAAAAACTTATTTTTTATGGTAATACCTTTAGCTAAGAAGACTGCTAAAACCACTCCGATAAGTGCTATATAGTAAATCATTTGACAAGATTTATTTTAATTCTATTATAGGGGCAAATGAGAAACTGCCTACTACATTTACTTCTTTAATCGCTTTAACAAAACATGTCGCATTGCATCAGAGAAAAGGGCGGTGGACAAATGTCCTGTGTTCCATATTTCCACTTCTATATTCCCATAAGCAGGAGCATGCTCGTGAAGTGGCAAAAACAAATCATAGCGAGCCATGATAGGAAACACATTCGGAGATTTATTTTCTTGCCATTGAGCTGAGAAATTTAAGTGATGCGTGATAATTTTGTTTCGCTCAAGTTCGTTTTCAGTAGTATTTTTCTTTGGGAAAATAAAAAACTTTTCGTGTGCTACCGTTCCTACTATCGGCACATAAAAATCAGCCGAATTATACATCGTCCGATGTCTGTTTGTTATCACAGCTCCCAAACTGAATCCCCCGATTTCGATAGTCTGTACTCCTCTTTGTCGTAAAGTGTGAATGAGCTCTTCGGTCAATCTCACACTGGTTGCCATTGTCGCCATAAAAGTTGATAAGGTCGCCGTCCCTTGTTTCAAAGCCCCTTTTTGCTTGTGAAAAGGAGTCCTGACCACAATCAGGTTTATACCCAAATCACTTAGTATCTTTTTTTTGAAAATGTTAGAAAAAATCCCGTAAAAAGGATATTCCGATGCTCCGTGATGAAAAATAAGGGTATTGGAAGTATTTGAATTCCATTTATATACTAAAAATGCAGGATCTAAAGCACCTGCTTTGGTAGAAGCTTTTACCTCGTATAACCCTTCTTTGTCCCAATTGGGAATTTCTAAATTTATAGCCTCTAAGTGTTCTGCAAAATCAGCGGTCTCTACTCCATTAGGAAAATAAAGTGGTTCAGAATATGCTACCCGATCTACTAAAAAAGATAAGTTAAGAGCAGGAATTTCTTTTTTAATCCTATTATCTGATGCTTGTACAAATGTTTTATCTATCTTTTCGTAAGGCGGATTTCGAAACAGCCATAGAAGACCAATTGCTAAGCAAATAATAACTGATAGTAAAAATAAATATATCATCTTTTTGATTTTCATATCTAACCTTTTTTAATTCCTGCTGACGCTTACCTTACCTCTGATGTCTTTCTTTTAGCGCTTGTGGCTCCCTTATAAAGTACCTAAGGCATTACTTATTCGAATCAATAGTTAAAATATTATTTGCTAACTTTCTAAAAAGCAATAAATTGCGTCTCTACCCTAACGCTGG
>NZ_ALNN01000068.1:0-68219 GCF_000293175.1 Capnocytophaga sp. CM59 | reverse complement strand
GTTAAAAATATCTGTATAATCTAATTCGTTAAGACGCAATAGATTGCGTCTCTACAGATAACTATGCTCATCAGGAGTTGTCTTAGCCAGCGTTAGGGTAGAGACGCAATTTATTGCGTCTTAGAAAGTTAGCAAATAATATTTTAACTATTGATCCGAATTACATTTCTATAATAATAGTAAAACCCTTGAAAAACATATAGATTCTCTTAAACAACTAACGACTAACAACTAACAATTATGCTAAGGTTTCTTATTGCATTTTTTTCTTTTTCTCTTTTCTATGCCCAACAGCAGGCAGCCTCACAAAGGGAGTTCCCTAAGGATTATTTCGGCTCACCTTTGGATATTCCGCTTTCCTATGCAGGGAATTTCTGCGAATTGCGCCCCAACCACTTCCATGGAGGTTTAGATATCAAAACCGATGGCAAGGAGGGTCTCAAGGTATATGCCGCTGCGGAGGGCTTTGTCTCTTGTATCAAAGTGAGCACTTACGGCTATGGCAAGGTGATGTATATAGATCACCCCAATGGCTATACTACTGTGTATGCACACTTGCAGAAGTTTGCTCCTGAAATAGAGAAATTTGTCAAGGAACGCCAGTATCTGTTGGAGAAATACGATGTAGAAATAGAGTTCAAACCCACCGACTTTCCTGTCAAAAAAGGCGATTGGGTAGCTCTTAGTGGGAATACAGGCGGCAGCGCTGGCCCTCACCTGCACTACGAGATACGGGATACACAAACTACCAATGCCTACAATCCTTTACTCTTCGGCTATCCTAATGAAGATGATATAGCTCCCTTGGTATATAAGTTTGTGGCCTATCCCATAGGAGAGGAGTCCGCTATTGAGGGTATACAAGAGGAGCGCAATGTACTCTTGGGCAAGGATAAGAATACGGACGAATACCTTACTTCCAAGATTACGGCTCAAGGGCGTATAGGCTTGGGCGTATATACCTTGGATAAGATGACAGGCACTCGCAACTCCTATGGGGTGTACAAGATTTCCCTATGGGTCAATGGCAGTGAGAAGCTCTCTTATACCTTTGACGAACTTATAAAGGGTGAAGACCCTTATCTGAATACCCTTATTGACTACCCCCTATATGTAAAAACAGGAGCAAGGGTGCAGCACTTATACAGGGAACCTCAGAATAAGCTCTCTATCTACACCACTCCACAGGAAAGTGATGGAATTATCCAAGTGGAGGACGGTATGACCTACCTTGTAGAGGTCAAAATAGAGGATTTTAATAGAAACACGACCACTCTCAACCTTACTATAGAGGGTAAAAAAGAGCCTATCACAGGCCTTCGTCCAGAAAACAAGGGAACACCTCTTGTTGCTAAGCGCGATAATATGTATAAAACGGAAAACATGTCCGTATATATCCCCGAAGATACCTTTTTCCAAGATACTTTTATTGAAGTAAAACAAAATGGGGATACACTTTCTGTCTTGGCGCCTACCCAACCTCTCAAAAATCAATACAATATTGTATTTGATGCTTCCAAATATACCCAAGCACAACTTCCTTATGTATGTGTTGCCTCTGTAAAGGGTAAAAATTCTAAGAAATATTACCAATACACCTATCGTAAGGACAATATTGTTTCGGCTAAGGTGAAGACTTTAGGGCGTTTTGTATTGACAACCGATACAAAAGCGCCTGTGATAAAGCCACTCAACTTTTCTAAGGTAAAGAATAATATTGCTAAACTCGACAAACTTAAGGTGAGTGTTACTGATGATTTCAGTGGTATAGGCAAATTCTCTGCTACAATCAATGGCAAATGGGTGCTTATGGAGTATGAGCATAAGGATAAGACACTCACATTTACCCTTGCTGACCGCTATTTCACCACCGATGAGGACTATACTTTTGAACTTGCCGTTGCCGACAAAGTGGGCAACGAAAGTGTTCTTACCATTCCTTTGATGTATAAACCCTAATTTAGTGACTAATGACAAGTGACTAATGACAAGTGACTAATGACAAGTGACAAGTGATTAGTGACAAACGAATTGTGCCTTACATGATTAAATGCTTTGATTTCTTGCTCTTTATGTAAATTAAGAATAAAAAATTAAAAGTTATTAGGTTTGTTTAGTAAAAAATCGTAAATTAGCACCTCAATAATCTTCTTTTGAGATGAAAGCAATCTTACGCTGCTTATGTCTTCTTATAGGCATACAAGTAGTTCAGGCACAGGACAATCTGCAAGCGATATATGCACACTTTGCCTCCTCTTCAGTAGAGTGGTCTATTACACTTCCTCATATGAGGGAGCCGCTCCCTATCCATTGGCAAGAACGCCAAGGGGCTTTCAACAGCAAGGGGTATCGCTCCTTTGTAGGCTACCATACAGATGCCTTTGTAGGTACCCTTACGCTGAGTGAGCAAACACTCTTTGGAGAAATCCTCTACGGAGGGAAGGCCTATGTACTGACGGTTTCTGATAAGGGAGTGCTACAGCTCACCCAAGAGCGAAAAACACGTTGTGGAGCAGTAGCTATTCAAAAGAGAAATACGCCTAAGGCCAGCCGTGGAGTGGGTTTCCGCAATATGTTTCCTGAAAGTGATGAGGACAAAAACGATCCTCCTATCACCCAACCCAAGCCGTATAACTTGCTCTACCCCAATAGCTTAATTCATACCGATGGGGTATGGCGTGAGTATCGCCTTGCCCTGCCTGTGGATTATAGCTACTACGCCATGAAGAAACCTTTCAATGGGGATAAGGCTAAGATAAGGGCTTTTTGGTATGCCACAGAAACTTTCCTTAACGAACTCTATGGCAATGATATAGGGGTTCATTTTAAACTGATAGACGATGACCAATTGATCTTCACTTCTCTCAAAGATGCTCTTTTCCCTAATATACAAGGGGGAAATGAAGTGGTTAATAATGGTACTATTGTCTTTAACAAAAAATACGACCCAAAGAAATACGATTTGGCAGTCATTCTAACCGATTTTAAGGAGCGTTACAATGGTTTAGCCGCTGTATATGCAGCCTATCAGGAGCATCAGAAGGCTTGCGCTGCCGCTCGTCCCGTTGGCCCCTCTACCATAGCGCATGAGATAGGGCACATGTTCGGTGCTGACCACACGTTCTCTAACGGAGGAGAATATTCTGAGAAGACAGAAACCGATAGTGGACAGTCTATCATGAGCTATGGTCATGAGTATCCTCGTGATTTCTTCTCCTTGATCAGTGTTCAGATTATTCGCGCTTTCTTGGGCAATTCCATGGCCTACTATGCCGATAGAGCCTATACCCAGGAAAGGGGAAAGAGGGTAGAGGGAACAGGAAGTAATCTAGTATATGGGGTTAAGACACAGAATAGGCCGCCTTCCTTGGAGCGCGCACGCCTCAAACAGGAATATGTAATACCTCAAAACACCTATTTCCAGTTCTACCTAACAGCTACTGATCCCGAAGGGGACGCGCTTACTTATATGGCGCATCCTGCCGATAGGCGCTTCCATTCTTCTAGGTCTAATGCACAGTTCCTCACTTATAAGGGTACAGCAAGCAATCATATCCGCTTCCAAGAGGAATGGTTTGAGGTAGAACGCAATACCTTTGCAGTGGCCAAGGGTACGGTCTCCTATCACCCTGGTACTTTTACCTTTTGGTTGGGGGTAGCCGATCATAACAAGAGTGATCCTCACCATGTTCCCCAGTATGATGTAGTGGAAACTAAGGTGAAAATCGTAAAAGGCAAACCCTTTGAGATACAGGGTTTTGACAATGGCGCCAAGTACAAGCCCAATAAGGTGTATCATGCAGGTGATCGTCTTACACTTCGCTGGCAAGTGGATACAGATATTTTCTCACCACAGAGCAAAGTGCGTATCCTCCTCTCTGATGATTCAGGTAAGACCTATAAGTATGTCCTAGTGGGGGAAGCACCCAATAATGGTACTTGTGAGATTACCCTTCCCAATGTAGCCATTGGTACCACGCATGGCTACTTTGGCAATCCCAAGGGGCAGGGAATCATCAAGGTAGAAGTGATTGACGGCTTAGCTTATGCCCTCTCTACAAAATCACCTTATAAGGACGGAGGGTTTATCCTAGAGAAAGATAATAAAGCGCCAGCACCACTACAATTTGTTGCCGCTACCTTACCTAAGGATATTTCAGTTAGGACAGAAGCGAACGTTCCTGCCGTGCAGTTGCCTACTGCTACAGGGGGGTGTACAACGCCTGTGGTAAGCTACCAAGATCACCGCAATACTACTGACTATGCACCCAATACAGCCATAGAACGTACTTTCAGGGCGGAGGATAGTTGTGGTAACTATATCACTCATACCCAACTGATACTCATAGGGGAGAACAAGATAAGTTTTCCTACCTCTAAGCCTGAAGGGGGAGAAACCCCTGTGCCCCAGCCACAACCTAAACCTAAACCAGCACCTTTGGCTTTTGTAAGCGGCTCTCTTCCTCCGCAGCAACTTACAGTTGCTTGTAGGGAGGCTATTGCTGCTCCCGCCACTATAGCCTTACAAGGGGGGTGTGGGGTCATTACCGAAAGGGTGCAACAGCAGTCAGTGTCAGTAGCCGAGGCTTGTTATGCCCTTAAGCGAACCTATACCTTTACAGATGAGTGCCAAAACCAACTGACTTTTGAACAGACAATTAGGGTTAAGGACGAGCAACCTCCTGTCTTTGTGGAATCTTTGCCTAAGGACTTAACCATAGAGGAAGGAACCCCTATACCTGCTCAGGCTACCCTTACGGCTACTGATAATTGTCAAGGGGTAAAGGTAACTACCTATCAGCAGCAACAACTTAAGGAAGGAAAGCTTGCTAAGGTGATTTACCAATGGGTAGCTACTGACAATTGTGGGAATAGAACCACTCATATACAGGCGATTACCATTACCCCCAGAGAACCCCTTAGGTTTCTGACAACAGACTTTCCCAAGGATATAGAGCAGCCTTGTGCTGTGGCACTCCCTCAGGCAGTGACACTACAAACCAAGGGGGGATGTCCTCCTATTACGCTCACTCATGAGGATATAAAACAACAAGGTTATTGTCCTCATTCCTATACGATTATGCGTATGTATACTGCCACAGATCGCTGTGGTACAGCTATACACTATACCCAACTGATAAAGGTAGTGGATAATACTCCTCCTGCTTTTGTAGGTACACTTCCACAAGATAGAAGTATAGAGGAAGGCACCCCTCTACCAGCCCAACAAACCCTTACCGCAACCGATGATTGTGGAGAGGCAACCGTTACATTCCAAAAAACAGAAGTAAAAGGTACTCCTGCCAAAGTATTATACCAATGGATAGCCACTGATGCTTGTGGTAACAAGGCTACCCATACCCAGACCATCACTCTGGTTCCTAAACCTAAACCAGCGCCGAAACCTGAGCCAGCACCTAAGCCTGAGCCCAAACCAACACCTAAGCCTGAGTCCAGACCCGACCCAGCGCCAGCACCAAAACCTGAGCCAACACCAACACCAGAGCCAACACCAACACCAGAGCCGAAACCTGAACCCGCACCAGCGCCAACACCGAAACCAGCGCCTAAGCCGAAACCTGAACCAACACCTGAGCCGCTACCTATTCCAGATAGAGTAGAAGAGTCTAAGCAGATACAAGTGTATAATGGTGTTTCTGCTGAAAGTGGTTCAGAAAACTATTTTAAAGTGGAAAATACAGATCCTAATACGCCTATTGAGGTGATAATATTCAATGAAATGGGACTTATTGTATACGAAAGTGACCATTACCAGGCTCAAGGAGACTTATTTACAGGGTATGCTAATGTAAAAGGCGTTGTCGCCAGTGGACAACGCCTCCCATCAGGTACTTATTTCTATGTACTTTCCTATACCCACAGCGGGAAACAGGAAACAAAGAAAGGATTCCTCTATTTAAGGTAAAGGAGAATGTTTATTATTTGTCACTTGTCATTAAGTTGAAGCTACGCTTAACAAAGGCTGTCAGCGCTTCCCCCTTGAGCAGACCTTGAGATAGGCGTGCCAAGTCAAAGGACTGACTGATAAGCGCCTTACGTGCAGCCTCATCAGTAGTGGAGAGGATTTGACCAGCTAAGGCACTATTGGTATTTACTACCAAATTGTACATCTCAGGGAAACCTCCAAAGCCCATGCCTCCGCCTACTGCTTGCATCTCTTTCATACGACGAATGAATTCGGGTTGGGTGATGCGGAAAGGAGTCGCTTCGCTATCCAAGGCTTCTGGTTGTACCGTATAGGCGGTATTCTCTATAGCAGTGGTTACAAAGTCCTTGAGCTTTTCGGTTTCCTCCTCAGAAAGCTTGGAGATCTGAGTATCCTCTTTCTTGATAAGGTTCTCTATAGAATCGGCATCTACACGAGTAAAGGATATTTTCTCTTGGCTGCTTTCCAATTTTTGGATCAGGTGAGAGACCAGAGGGGAGTCCAAAAGGAGTACTTCATAGCCTTTGGCTTCTGCTTCAGCGATATAGCTGTGTTGGGCTTCTTTGTTTTGAGCATAAAGAATGATTGTCTGCTCGTCCTTATTGGTTTGTAGCGGTTTTATCTTTTCTAAAAGCTCTTCAAAGGTATAGTATTTGTCATTTACGGTAGGGTATAGCGCAAATTTCTGTGCTTTCTCAAAGAATTTTTCTTCGGAGAGCATACCGTATTCTATCACGATTTTGATATCATTCCATTTCTTTTCAAAATCCTCGCGGTTTTCTTTGAAAAGAGATTGAAGTTTATCGGCTACCTTACGAGTTACATAGCTGGAGATCTTCTTTACATTTCCATCGGCTTGGAGGTAGGAACGAGAGACATTTAGCGGAATATCGGGAGAGTCTATCACCCCACGCAAGAGGGTCAAGAACTCAGGAACAATACCTTCCACATTGTCGGTTACAAAGACCTGGTTCTGATAGAGCTGGATTCTGTCCTTTTGCAATTGCAAGTCATTGCTTAGCTTAGGGAAATAGAGAATCCCTGTAAGATGGAAAGGATAATCTACATTCAGGTGAATGCTGAACATAGGATCCTCATATTGAGTAGGATAGAGTTCATGATAGAACGCCTTGTAATCCTCATCGGTAAGCTCTGAAGGCTGTTTAGTCCAAGCAGGGTTAGGGTTATTGATGATATTATCTACCTCCTTATACGCTGTTTTATAGTCCTCAGGGGCATTTTCAGGTCGAGGAAGGGCTTCCTTGCGCATGCCTAGCTTGATAGGGATAGGCATAAATTTGTTATATTTTACAAGAAGTTGGCGTATCTTGCTCTCTTCCAAGAACTCTGTGGAGTCTTCGGCTATATGGAGGATAATTTCGGTACCATGTCCTTCTTTCTCGATAGGTTCTATACTGTAGGCTGGAGAGCCATCACACTCCCAGCGTACGGCTTGTGCTCCTTCTTGGTAAGAACGGGTTAGGATTTCAACCTTATCGGCCACCATAAAAGCCGAATAGAAGCCCAAACCGAAATGCCCAATGATACCTGCATCTTTGACTGAGTCCTTGTATTTGTTAAGGAACTCTTCAGCTCCTGAGAAAGCGATTTGGTTGATATATTTTTCCACCTCTTCTTCGGTCATTCCAATACCTTGGTCGGTGATATGTATTTTTTTTCCTTCTTTATCCACCTTTACCTCAATAAGAGGGTTGCCATAAGGTACTTTAGCTTCGCCAATTTGGCAAAGGTGCTTGAGCTTAAGAGTAGCATCGGTAGCATTGGAGATCAGCTCACGAAGGAAAATCTCGTGGTCGCTATATAGAAATTTCTTAATAAGTGGAAAAATGTTTTCCACAGAAACATTTATTTGTCCTTTCATACGTGCTTTTTTTCTTTCCTTTTTAGCAAAGATAATGCCGCACTTACAAGACTGACAAAATGGCAGGCAGGTTTTGAGTTCTAAGTCTTGAGTTTTGAGTGAATGAGAAATTTTATTATTTACTATTTGTTTTTTACTTAAAAAATCGTAATTTTGCAACTGTAATAAATTATAAAAATGAAAAATAGCAGTACCGTCCTATGTTACAAAATAGGGTATTACATCAGCCTTTTTGGAGTGGCCACTATTCTACTTTGGATAGGAGCATTCAAGTTTACACACACTGAAGCAGAGGGAATTAAACCTTTGGTAGAACATAGCTTTCTGCTCTCATGGCTTTATAAAATACTGAGCATGCAAGGAGTTTCCAACCTCATAGGCGTAATAGAGATAGCCATAGCACTGGCACTAATAGTAGGGATATTCTCACCGATAGTACGTAAATTGGCTTTTGTAGGTTGTACGATTACTTTTCTTATTACTTTGAGCTTTCTTTTTACCTCTGCTAAAACCTATTACTATATAGAAGGAGTTCCTGTTACCGATTTCTTTATCTTAAAGGACATTCCTATGTTAGGCTTTGGAATGATAAGTATGAACAAGCCTAAGTAGTTAAAAGAACTAATGACTAAAAAATGAGGTTTTTTATCTGTGTTTTATTATTAGGGATAGCCCAACTAAGTGCGCAACCCACTATTGCCAATACGCCAACCCTAAGAGTCTATCGCTTGGCGATCAATATACCCTATAATACGTATAGCAGTTGGCTTTTTGAAAAAGATACCGAGAAGGTGAAACAGTTTTGGCAAGAAACAGAACACTTTCTTAACCAAATGTATATGCGTGATATTGGAGTACGTTTTGAGCTGGTAAAGGATGAACGACTGATTATAACAGACCCTAAAAAAGAAGTCTTTAAGCGCCAACACAATGCTAGCTATATTATAGGACTTGCTACGGAGGCAATCAATGAGCTTATAGGTAGCGAGAACTATGATGTAGGTATCTGTGTAACCTATTTTACGAATAATAGGAAAAGCATGGTACTGCGAGGACTTTCCCATATTGGGGGCGTATATCACAACGAACATAAGGGCGCCGCTGTAGCAGTACCTACTAAAGAGGTGATTGCTCATGAAATAGGGCACCTATTTGGAGCACGTCATACTTTCAGTGGTGTGAATTTTGACTATGCGAGCGAAAAGACAGAATATGACAAGGGACAATCGGTTATGAGTTCGGGTAGTCCAAGGGATTTCTTTTCGCTATCCAGTATTGAGTTGATTCGAAGATACCTCAGTGAGCAGGCGGGACATCGCTCTAAAGATGTTTCCTTTGCGTCTGCTCCCCCTCGTATAGATAAGAGCCAGATAAAACCACGCTATACCCTCCCGAAGGATACCTATTTCTCTTTTGCCATACCTGCTACTGACCCCGATAGCCAGCAGCTCTATTATATGGCAGAGCAACATGATGTACGCTTAGGCGAAGAGACTTCCGTAGCACAATATACCATTCCTCAGCCTACGACCATACCTTCGGTAGCCTTTAAGCGACAGTACCATAAGCACACAGGTAGTGAGGTAGCCAATAGCTGGATTCGTGAGCAGCAAACGGGTACTTTTACCTTTTGGTTGGCCGTAAGTGATGCCCAGCCGCATAGTGGTAAGGATTATATTACCCAATATGATTTGGCTGAAACACAAGTGGTTGTAACAGAGGGAACGCCCTTTAAAATTACGACCTCTACCGCTAATAAGACTTATAGAGGAGGGAGCAAACAGACTCTCACTTGGTCTGTGGACAAACCTATTTTTGAAGGAACTAAGGTGCGTATCTGGCTCTCAGATGACCATGGACAGACCTATCCTTATCTTTTAGCTGATGGGGTAGAGAACACTGGCAGTTATGAAGTTACGCTACCCAATATTGCGATAAAAAAACAGCCTTATGGCACTTCAGGGCTTGAGGTAGGAGCAGGCGTGATTAAGATAGAGGTGATAGACCATATAGCCTTTGCCGTTAGCGATGAGAATCCTAAAGCGGGGGGCGGATTTATCCTCGAAAAAGATGACGACTTGCCACTTGCCTTTGTGCTTCCCTTACCCCAAGATAAAACTATAGAAGAGGGACAGCCTCTTCCTGCTCAAGTTACACTTAGGGCGGTAGGTCCTTGTGGTATCCCTACAGTAACCCCTTCAGTAACAGAGGAAAGGAAAGAGGGCAAACTCACAAAAATTACTTATCAATGGCTTGCTACAGACTCTTGTGGCAATCAGGTTACTCATACCCAAGTGATTACTATCAATCCTAAAAAACAAGAATCCGTACCGCCCTCTGATCCTAAGCCAGCTCCAACCCCTGAGCCAACACCCAAGCCAGCACCGACCCCTGAGCCAGCACCGACTCCAGAGCCAACGCCCCAACCAGCGCCAACCCCTGATCCAACGCCCAAGCCAGCACCAACCCCTGAGCCAACGCCCAAGCCAGCACCAACCCCTGAGCCGACGCCCAAACCAGCACCAACTCCAGAGCCAACGCCCAAGCCCGCACCAACTCCAGAGCCAACGCCCAAGCCCGCACCAACTCCAGAGCCAACGCCCAAATCAGCGCCAGCCCCTGAGCCAACGCCAACTCCAGAGCCAACGCCCAAGCCAGCACCGACTCCAGAGCCAGCGCCCAAGCCAGCACCGACTCCAGAGCCAGCGCCCAAGCCAGCACCAACCCCTGAGCCAGCACCGACTCCTGAGCCAACGCCCAAACCAGCACCGACTCCTGAGCCAAAGCCCAAGCCAGTGCCGACTCCTGAGCCAAAGCCCAAGCCAGTACCGACTCCTGAGGCGCAGGAAATTATAGTATATAATGGAGTTTCTGCAGAAAACGGAGGTGAAAATTATTTTAGAGTAGAAAATACAGACCCCAATACGCCTATAAAGGTGCTTATTTTTAACGAAATGGGCTTGATAGTCTATGAAAATGCGCATTATCAACAAAACGGAGACGTATTCCGAGGGTATGCCAATGTAAAAGGTGTGATCACCAGCGGTCAAAGCCTCCCTTCAGGTACTTATTTCTATATACTTTCTTATACCCATAACGGAAAACAAGAAACAAAAAAGGGATACCTTTATTTAAAGTAAAGCCAAGCGAATATATGGAGCTTGGGTATGTGAGTAAAAAATAAAAAGTAAAGCCAAGCGAATACTTGTAGCTTGAGTATGTGGGTAAAAGGTAAAGTGATTTATATTTCTGAACATTCATCATTGATAATTCATTTAAGTTTCGCAGGTCATTTTTAGGTTATAATTGGATTTATAATTAATTAATAATCAATATATTGTAAAAAAAACCTCCCCCTTGCCCCCTCCGAGAGGGGAAAGTCTCCGAATACTTGGAGGAGAGTATGTGAAAATTCGTTGAAAAAGATAAAAATTGTCTATTAATCTGGAAAATGTCCTCTCTCTAACTTCTTGAGAATCATAAACTATCTCATTCCCCCTTTGGAGGGGGTAGGGGGAGGTTTTTGAATATCAATAAGTTACAGAACTTTCGAAACTTAAATAATTCATTATTAACAAAAATATTTGTTGTGAAAACAATTCATTGTTTTAGCTTTTGGTTGCTTATAGGGTGTTGTTTTTCAGCGCTCTATGGTCAAGAGAAAACGAGTGCTGTCATAGCACATTTCTCCAAAGCCACTCATTTGCAGTGGGCAGTACCCACTCCTCAGGGGAGTCTTCCTCTGGAGTGGGAGGAACGAGACAATACGCTTTCCTCTGAGGGGTATCGTAGTTTTGTTGCCTATCATCAAGGGGTGTTTTCTGGTAGTATCTCTATGAATGACACTACTTTATCAGGAGAGGTATGGCAGGGCGGACATACTTATTCCCTCTCAGATGACAAGGGACTACTTAGGGTAAGCCCTCAAGAATTGCACACCTCTTGTGAGGCTTGTGCTGATGGAGCGACCCCTCAGCGGGCAATGCTGCCTACTCGTCTGGCTCCTGGTACTATCTTGGCGGAAGAATCGCTTCCTTCCGAGGACAAGCGGGTACTGTATAATGTGCATGTACTGAGGACTTTCCGCTTGGCCATGCTGATAGATTATAGCTTTTACAAAGGGCACTGTCAGGGACGTATGGAACTGGCCAAGGCCTTTATGACGGATGTACAAACCAAGCTTAATGAGGTCTGCGGACGAGAATTGGGCTACCAATTTGAATTAGTAGATGATCCACGCCTGATCCGAGTTGCAGAGAAAGAAGAAATCTATCCCGATAAGCCATTGGTACGTACCGTTGTAAATACGGCTACAGATGCGTTTAATAAACTTATAGGAGAGGAGAATTACGATGCAGGTATCGTCTTTGCCGTATATAAGGACAATCGTGGATTGGCACATTTAGGAGAGATTACAGGTAAGCTCAAGGGAGGCTGTGTGGCCAATGAGGAGTTCTATATCATTCTGCATGAACTTGGACACCTATTGGGTTCCGCGCATACCTTTACCATAGGAGGGGCTACGGCCTCTTCCTTTACCGAACCTGATAGGGGTAACTCTATTATGAGTTATATCAATGACCCTTATGGCACTTATTTTTCCTTGCCTTCTATCTATACTATTCATAACCGTACCAATCTGCATGATGCCTATTATGCCGATAAGGCACGTACCCAGCTCGTGGGACTTCCTCAGCCCAATATTCCTTATGGGGAGCCCTCCGATAATAAGGCACCGATGATTGACCGTAGCAAGCTCAAGAAAAGTTATACCTTACCCCCTAATACCTATTTCCAATTTACCATAGAAGCGAGCGATCCCGATGGAGATCCCTTGCTATATATGGCGCATCAGGCTGATTTTAAGGTGTTTGGTAAGGCGCGTTTTCCTTCCAACCGCCCTACTACAGATAATAAAATTGCTTTCTATCGGCCATATACTAAGGATAAAAGCACAAATGAATGGAAAGAGGTTCCTTACAAATTCACAGGTGAATACGAAACAGGAGATTTTACTTTTTGGTTAGGTGTATGTGATGGTTCTGTAGGAGCTTATAAAGCAGGCAAGCCCCATACCCCTCTCTATGATGTTTATCAGACCAAAGTACAAATAAAAGATGGAACCCCTTTTAGAATTACAAATATTATAGGAGAAAGTAAATCAGGTAGATATAAGCGAGGAGAGAATGTTACCCTACATTGGAATGTGGATAAGAAGCTATTTGCCCCAGATAGTAAGGTACGTATTCTTTTCTCAGATAACTATGGAAAGACCTATGACTATGTCTTAGCAGAAGCAGTGCCCAATAGTGGCCAGGCAACCGTTATTTTCCCTCAAGCAAAAGGCTGGAAGGGCTATGCAGGCTATGTGGAGGGTACCTTCAAGATAGAAGTACTGGATCATATAGCTTATGCAGTCTATCCGGATAAACCCTATACGCTTGACATGTTGAGTTCGAGTATTGTCTTTAATAATTTGCCCAAGCCAGTTATTACCGTAAAAAGAACGGAAATACCTGAAAGAGCAGAGGTTACTGCCACATCTGACCATGGTGAATGTAGGAATAAAAAGGCAGAGGTTTCTTTTTCAGAGGAATCGCATGCTGACTATATAGTGCGCCGTTGGGTAGCCACGGATAAATGTAAAAACAAAGCTACTTTTGTGCAATATATCTATTTTGAGAAAGAAGCTCCTACCAAGACCCTACATTTTGTAGGGGATCTTCCTCAAGATATACATGTACAATGCCCAGGAGAGATTCCTCCTAAGGCTACATTGCAGGCAGAAGGAAGCGATTCGGTTGAGATCGAATACGAGGAAGAAATGACCGAGGGCGATAAGAAAGCCTACAAGCTCACTCGTGTATGGACGGCCTATGCGGCTGATGCACCTGCTATCCGACATGTTCAACAAATTTTCCTAAAAGACACCCAACGACCAGAATTTTCAGCCTATCCTGCGAACCTAACCGTAAAGGATGAAAGCGAAATACCATTCAAACCTACCCTTACAGCTACGGATAATTGTGATTCTCAAGTGGATGTTTCTTCAAGCTCTGAGCCTATCTATGACAAGCAAGGTAAAAAGATAGGAGAACGCAATGTATGGTTTGCTGAAGATGCTGCCCATAATGAAAATCGCTACGAACAAATTATCACCATTGACCCCAAAGCGGACGAAGCTCCTAAGCCAGCACCAACCCCTGAGCCAGCACCAACCCCTGAGCCAACACCGACCCCAGAGCCAACGCCTAAGCCAGCACCAACCCCAGAGCCTACGCCTAAGCCAGCACCGACCCCTGAGCCTACGCCTAAGCCAGCACCGACCCCTGAGCCTACGCCTAAGCCAGCGCCGATTCCAGAGCCAACGCCCAAGCCAGCACCGACCCCAGAGCCTACGCCCAAGCCAGCACCGACCCCAGAGCCTACGCCTAAGCCAGTACCAACCCCTGAGCCAACGCCTAAGCCAGTACCGACCCCTGAGCCAACGCCCAAGCCAACGCCGACTCCAGAGCCTACGCCTAAGCCAGCACCGACCCCTGAGCCTACGCCTAAGCCAGCACCGACTCCAGAGCCTACGCCTAAGCCAGCACCGACTCCAGAGCCTACGCCCAAGCCAGCACCGACCCCAGAGCCTACGCCCAAGCCAGCACCGACCCCTGAGCCAACGCCTAAGCCAGTGCCGACACCAGAGCCTACACCCAAGCCAGAGCCGACTCCAGAGCCAACGCCCAAGCCAGCGCCAACTCCTGATCCTATACCGACCCCTGACGTTGTATCACAAGAGGTAGAGGTATATAATGGAGTTTCTGTAGAGGGGGGAGGAGAGAACTATTTTAAAGTAGAAAATACGGATCCTAATACGCCTATAGAGCTGCTTATCTTTAACGAAATGGGCTTAGTAGTCTATGAGAGTGCTCATTATCAGGACAACGGAGACGTATTCCAAGGCTATGCCAATGTAAGTGGCATAGTGGGAAGAGGCCAACGTCTTCCCTCAGGGACTTATTTCTATATAATGAACTATACCCTCCATGGGGAAAAACAGCTAAAGAAAGGATTCCTTTATGTAAAGTAAAGAATAAAAGGTAAAAAGTAAAAACACCTATGGTCTTTGCCTTTTACCTTTTATCTTCCACCTTATTGATTACCGCCACATCATACCGCTGAAGTAAGAGGGAACCCCATGTATGCCTCTTTCTTGGCGGAGTACAATGAAGCCACTTTTGTCGTTTTCAAGGTCATAGAGCTTGTCGTCGTCGCGAATGACAAACACATAGCCATAGCCGTCACCTACAACATGCACCCCTCCGTAGCTGGGTTGTAAAGGGTCATAGTCTGTCCAACCACGACCAACGGTTGGAGCCCCTACCAGAGCAATATACTTGCCATCGGGGGAGAATACGGGATGATATTCACCATCGGCCTTATCAGACCCTGTGAGCTGGGAAGTGGTTACTTGGTGCAAGTTGCTGCCGTCTATATTCTGTACCCAAAGGTGTTTGTTATAGCGGAAAGCCACACGAGTACCTTGTGGATTTACAGTTACATAGCTGGCGCCTTTGCCTTCGTTGAGTGTAAGTACTTCTTCTACACGGTCTCCAAAAGCCTCCTTCCAGCGATAGAGTACCCCTCTGATAGCGCTATACATTTCATTATTCAGTGTCCATACAGGGGTACTTTGGTAGCTCAAATCGTCACGGGTAAGCCCCTCAGTAAAGTCAGCTATGAGTTTGCCTGTCTCGGTATTGAGCAAGAGCACCCCACGCTTGTCCCAATCATAGGAATCAACCGCAATGAATCTCTTGTTGGGTGAGAGGCGAATGATACATCTCTTGTAAAACTCTTGGGGGTCATAGGTAAAGCTAAACGAAAAGGTATTGCCCGTCTTGGGAAGATCATCGTAGGCGAACCATACATGACTACCGTCCCAAGGGCGCAACAAGAAAGTTTGGGTATCTTGGGTACCAAACGAACGGTCAGTACTAATAGCCAGTGCTATTTCCTTACTGCCATAGGTGATATCACAGCCTGTAATACCAGGGCCGGTCTTCGTTTTTACTACCTTGCTGAGCTTTCCATTGGAGAAGTTATAGGACTGAATACCATCAGTAGCGAAATCCACATAGAGCGTACCAGGTAGCGAAGCAGCATTTCCTCCTCCTCCTTCTTTGGAGCAGGAGGAAATGAATAATGCTGTGGCAATGAGTGTTGAAAAGATAAGTTTTTTCATGATAATTAAGGATTAAGGGTTATGTAGGACGCAAAGGTATGAAATATAAATCCTTAATAATCAATGATTAACAATAGTTTAGGAATATAGGAGTAAAGGGTTATAGGATTCCTGCTAAAACCTTATAACCCTAAATTTCTTTACTTCTTGACTAAAAAACTATAACTTTTTATACCTTAGTTATGGTAATTCAGGGATTCTTTCTCGCTTGAAAGGGGAGCTGAGGGTAAGGAGAAAGGCCTTGAGGGCTGCTCTTTCCTCCTTGGTGAGGGAGAGCTTTTGGAGCAGAGGATCAGTAGTAGGGAAAAGAGGGTCGTTTTCCTGATCTTTGCGAGGCTTAGGGTGCGCCATACCTGCATCGTACATTTGTATTACTTCGTCTAAAGTAGATATTAGGCCATTGTGCATATAGGGAGCTGTGCGGCTCACTTCACGTAGGGAAGCTGTTTTGAATCGGCCTACATCATCTTTGTCTTTGCTGATTTTGTATCTGCCTAAATCCTCATATTTGCGTCCATAGTAGGACATACCTAAGTTGTGAAACTGCTGGTCAGAAAATATAGGAGAGAAATGGCAGTTCACGCAGCGAGCCTTGGTACGGAACAGATGCAAGCCCAAGACCTCTTCATCGGTGAAAAGGTCTTTTTCGCCTGCGATAAAGCGATCAAACTTGCTTTTGCCGCTGACAATGGTACGTTCGTAAGTAGCAATGGCATCAAAGATACGAGAAAGGGTAATGGTCTCATCGGCAAAGGCTTCTTTGAAGTATGGACGATAGCCTTTGATACGCTTAATATTCTTTAGGGCAACTACTTCATGAGAGGCCATTTCTACTGGGTCGGTAAGAGGGAACATGGCTTGGGATTCGAGGGTGCTCGCCCTGCCGTCCCAAAAAAAGGTAGTATGGTAAGCCATGTTAAATACTGAAGGAGAGTTTCTTACCCCATTTTTACGATTGTGTCCAAAGGAAAGACTACGTCCGTCTGCCCAGCCCAATTCAGGATCATGACAATTGGCACAGGAGATTTGTTTGGATTTTGAGAGGCGAGGGTCAAAGAAAAGGAGCTTGCCTAATTCTTTTTTCGCATCCGTATAAGGGTTGTTCTCAGGGAAAGAGAGTTTAGGTAAGGAGCCGATTTCCACATAACGAGCTTTTACGCTTTCGTCCAACAGGGGAGCTTCCCAGTTTTTAGAATCTCCGCTGCTATAAGCTTCTCTAAGCTGTGCTATATATTCAGGTTCGTACAAAGATTCCTTCAGTCGTGTAAAGGAGAAGAAAACGCCCATACAAAGGGGTAAAATAAGTATTTTTTTCATTTTTCAGTTGTTAGTTAGTTTTAAGATTATGAAATTAAGGGGTATAGTCTTTTAGACTTTGGCAGACAAAGGTGCAAATTTTATTTGAGTAAAGAAATCGAGATAGCAGCACCATAGCGATCAGTTCCCTTGAAGGTGGTTAGGTAGGTGGAATGGATGCTTGTGATAAGCAGCGTACCACTTGAGAGGCGTTTTTTGAAATCTACGCCTAAGTCAAGCAGATAGCGAGTCTTGTCAAAATAAGCATAGTCAGGATAGACTACCTCTTGATAGAAAAGGCGTAATGTACGGGCGGCATAGTCTGTAGGACGATAGGGCTTGCGATAGTCTTCGTTTTGGTTTATCAGCTTGTTGTACAGGGGACTGATAAGGGTAGTCTTTAGAGAGGGCTGTACCACAAAGCGATCTAACTCATATCCTTTTGTCCAAAACAGAGATAGGGCAAGGGAGGAATGATCAGTAAGAGTTTTTGCCATGATATCTTTCTGATAAGCCCCCTCATAGATAGCCTCTAAGGCTAACTCACGATGGGTTTCTCCAATTTGCTTTAACAGATTGGCAGAGAAAGAGATGTCCTCTTGGTAAGCACGATAATTGCGTCCTTGACGATTCATAAGGCGGTTGGTGGTTTGCCTGTCAGAGGCTATAAGGGACAGACTTAGAGCCTGGTCTTCTTTTAATTGGTTGATATAATGTGCTTTAGCTAAGAAAGTATCCTCATAGAGGCGCGCTAAGATATCTTCATCAAATTCACTATCATTGCCATTGCGATAGGTATGAGTGAGTGTGTTTTTGTAACTTCCCTCCACTAAGAGTTTATGTAGTTCTCCTGTATAATGGTAGCCAAAGGAAAAGCCATAATAGTCGTTATTACGTTTGTTATTAGCGTTAGAGGTAAGCTGAAAGGTGCCATAACCAAGTTGCCAACGATTATACTTGGTAAAATTGTTAGGTGTTTGCCCCTCTTCGTCGGTGAATTTCATTTTATTAGTTACTTTATTGTATCCATATTCGGCAGAGAAGGCTATTTTGTGTTTATTAGAAATATGAAAGGCGGTTTGTCCTGCGAAAAATAGTTCATTGTGGTTTGTTTTAGGGCGAGGATCGTAGATTTCTCGAAATTTTTCTTCGTAGTTGATACGGGCAGAAAGAGTCATATCCCATATCTGCTTATAGATAGGAATACCAGCTCCTCCGAAGATATTGTACTGTTGGTTCACCCATGGAGCAGGTCGGCTTACGGCAAAGTAATGAGGATCAGGCATAAGGCCATTGGGCTGTACCTCCCCATCGGAAAGCGTCCACGCCTTGTCTTTCTGATAGATACGTTGCAAGTTGAGCTTTCCAAAGAAGTTGATACGTTTATGCCTATAGAAGCCATAGGAGCGCAGACCAAAATCTGTTTGTTCTTTGGCTTCTTGGGCAAGGTGTAGGTTACCCTCCCTATGGTTTAGGTATAAGCTGCTGGAAGTAAAGTTCTCTATAGGTATTTCTGTAAAGAAGATAGGAGATTGTTCATATATGGCATACATCTTTCCAAACATATCGGTATCTGGGGGGATTTGTCCATAGGAGGTGATTACAAGGAGTCCAAATAAGGGTAAAAAGAGTCTTTTCATAGTAAAAATGGAAAGAATGAGTGCCTTAAGACACTCATTCATATAACTAATATAGTAATTAATCTAAAGCACTAAGGTCAAATACTTTTACTTTTCTATCAAAGTCATTGGTAGAGTTGTTGGTATCCTGATAGCGTGTAATACCATTTTTAGTATCTTTCACTTTGCGGATAAACACCTCGGAGGAGTAGAAACTTTCGGCCTTGAGTTCTCCTGCATCTATGCTATTGGGTAGACTATGAGGGAAGGATTTGTTAGCATCATCATGTTGGGCATTGACTCCATCAATGATTTTATCTATAGGGATCTGTACGTACTTAGCAGTATCAGGCTTAGGAGTAGTTATTGTAGGCAGTGCAACACGCTTATAAGCATCAAAGTGTTCTTTAGTATCTCTAAAAAGAATATAGGCTTCCCTACCATGTGTATCCAAAAGGAAGTCCTTTCCCCCACTTTTGTGGAGTATGACCATATTGGTGACCGCAGGATTATCGGTGTCCAAAGTTTTTCCGTCTTTGACAAAAGAAGGATCTAAATATACTTCAAAGTGAGCTCGGCTTAAATCAAGAGTTAGTTCAGGATTTCTTACAGGTTGTCCGGCGATAGGTTCTTTGTGGTTACGAGCTGAAGCCGCTACAATCTTGGATTTGCCTGGAGCTAAAGGATGTTCTTTTCCGCTACCTGGAAAGGCAATAACTGTTTTGGCATATACATAGTCAGTATTGGCTTTCTCATTTAAACCTTCTAGGCCTTGCGCTTGACTCCAGTCATATTTCCCTTCGGCATCAAATCCTTTTTTACCTTTGTTGGATTTGGCATTGGCTGATACAGTCAATTTAGCAAAGTAGATACCATCCAAATAGAGCGTATCGGAGGAATTGTTATGTACCTCAAAGAAGTTATCATAGTATTTGGCCGCTGTCTGGATATTGGAACCTGTATAGTATAACTGTTTGATCACCAAATCGCCCATACGAGCAGTGCTCATCTTGAACGAAAGAGCATTTGCTTCTTTGGAAATAGTTACTCCCTGTTTGGAGGCAGAGAAATGAGCTTCATTATCAAAGCCAAAGAGGGTATTGTTCTGTTCCTTGGTTAGGGATTTAGACACCTCTATATTGTAAGTGCCAGGGAGCAGTTGTAGGGTAGCCTTTCCTTCGTCAGAGGTGGTAGCCTCATACAGCTGGCCAGTGGAAGTGTCGCTAAGTTTTACCACAGCACCAGCGGCTTTGACATTATTGAATTTGTCCCCATAAGTAGCCTCTACTGTGTAGGAGATACGGGACACTTCCTGACTTTGACCATTATTATCAAAGCCCTCATCGTCCTTGCGGCAAGCACTCAGTAGCGCTATGCAAGATAGAAGTAAAACAATTTTCTTCATAAAAGTATATTAAGTTTTTAATTTTTAGTTGTTAGTGATAAGTTTTTAGTGTCTGACCACTAATTACTAATCATTAGCCACTAGGATTATATTTTTCCAAAGTTGAAAGTAGCGGTAGCTCCAAAGGAAATAGCTTCGTTCATACGTGTTTCAGAACCAGCAATCACCACTGTGGGGCGGTAATTAGCTACATTATTGATATAAAAGGACAGAGAGAGTCCGTTTTGTAATTCTTTTGTAAGGCGCAAGTGGAAGTTATGATACATAGGGGTACGTCTGTCTTGGCTTGTGGTACCTGCCACTCGATGGAGAGCCTGGTAGCGACTGCTGCTTCGCTCTGCCTCTGGGATTACGATATGTTGTAACTGACTATTTAGATACCCCAAAGGATAGATATCCTTAATAGAAGCAAACTGATGACTAAAGGTGAATTGCTCTATTGTCAAGGAGGTCAATAGTCCTAAGAAAGGCAGGTGATAGGTAGCCGTTAGGCGCAAGCTTAGCTTATCGGCACTTGTGATGTCCTTAGGGTATAGGATATATCGGTGTTCGGTGTCAGCAAAATTAGTATTAGCCACTTGGTTGGGCAAATTGCTGTCAGATTCGGAATATACATAGCTTCCAGAAAGGGTAAATTGGGTATTGATAGCTTCAATCTTATTAAAATGTACCATTATCTCTACTCCTATATCTGTATTTTTGGCAGTATTTGAGGTGCTTTGGTACTCCAAGAGCATATCTTTGTAACCTATAATGGTATAGGAAGGCGGTAATTTAGGGTTCGTATTGGGGGTGAACCTCAGCTCAGGAATGGGATAAAGGCCTAAGTGAGGGTTGTTCTCAAAGCTATCGTAGTTATAGTTAAGGAATCCTGTAAGGTTAAGGCGCGCAAAAGGCAAGGTAAGGTCAGTACCTACTTCATATTTCCAAGCTTTGGCAGGCTTGAGGGACACTTCAGGACGTTCTATGACATGGGTTTGTATATAATTGACGGCATAGTCACCAGTACGCAAGTCTTTGACTAAGATATCAAAGAACACATTACCAGGAAAGCGGTTTTGTAAGGAAGGAGCCTTGGTGGCTAGTCCTGCTCCTGCTCTTAATTTTACGGAGGGGGAGAGGGTGAATGCCATGTTCAAGCGGGGGCTAAGTGAAGAAAATCCATTTTGGTTCTCATATCTTAGCCCTATATTAGTTGCTAAGGATTGGCGGTTGTTGAAGGTATAGGTGATATTGTCTTGCACATAGAAGTGGAAGAGCTTATTGGCTATCACATAACGATTAAAGTTCAGCGGGCGTACACCTTGTCCGCTATCTGTGCCTCCTTTGTTAGGGTTTAGAGAAGAGAGCATAGAAGCAGAATTGGTATCAAAGATCTTTCCTTCGCCTATATTATCACTATAGGTGAAGCCCGTTCCTGCCAATACAAGATGACGGAAATTATGATAGAAGAAATCTTTGGAAGCATTCAGGCTTAGAGCACCATTAATAGGTTCGCCTATGGTGCGCTCCTTGGACATATAGGAGACAGGCGTATAGGCTCCTTGGTGGAAAGAGGTATGGTCAGCCAAGGGAACTACATTACCTATTCCATTGACATAGTATTCCTTGGTAGAATCTGTTTTTGTATAAGAGAAGCTTACAGAGCTTGTTAGTTGGTCTATCCAAGGGCTTTCTAGCTGCAAGGTAGTGCGGTTACTTAGTGTATAGCCGTATTCTTTTTTAGAGGAGCCATTTCGGAACATCTCGTCTAATTCTTTGTACTGCTTGCTGCCGTCCAAGTTACTTCTTGCCGAGAGGGTTAGTGTATTTTTTAAGCGTTGAGAGGAGTTATAAGTACTCCATATTCCTGTGGTGGTGAGTCGGTTGAAGGACATCAGATCATTGCGAGGATCGCTGTTAGAGTTGAGATAGTCTAAGGATAGACTCAGGTTACCCCAATTCTTAGGTAATTTGATGCCCTTTTGAGCACTAACTGTATTGCCTCCGCCTACCATAGAAGCAGAGAGCTGTAGGGGAGAGACCCCCGCCTTGCGCTCTACGATAATCAAGCCCGAAGTCGCATTACCATATTTAGCATCGGCAATACCACTGATCACTTCTACCTTTTCTATATTGGAAGAAGGGATGGTACGTAGGTCAATGGAGCTATTGGCATGAGAAAAAGCAGCGTTATTGCTTCCTCCTTTTTGAGTATAAGCATAGGTCTGCATATTCTCATCGTTGGAGATATACATATCATCCATAATGAAGCCTATTCCAAAAGCGTTATTTTGGTTTTTGAGGGCAGTACGCAGTTGGATATCTTTGGGACTCTCCAAGGCAATATTCTTGATAGGTTGCCCAGGGAGTTGTTGCAGCACATCGGATAGGGAGAGCGATTGGAACTGACTAATGGCATATTTGTCAAGAGTGATGGCAGAGCTAGTCTGATCCTTGACCTTGTCGGCAGTAACCACTACTTCTTTTAAGGAGAGAGATTCTTCTCTTAGGGTAATAGTAATAGAGATATCACTTCCTTTGATTGTACGTCTTTCCATACCTAAGAATTGTATGTCCAAGTCGTATTCCTTAAGGAAAGGGAGGGAAAACTTACCGTTTTCATCCGTGATAGCCCATTTTTTGGTGTTTTTATCCACAACACTCACCCCTAGAAGAGGTTCCTTCCGCTCGTCTTGTACGATGCCAGAGAGCAACTGCTGTTGGCCGTATAATGTAGCGGAAAATAATGCTAAAAAGCTCCAAATCAGATACTTCATGAAGTAAAAATTTCGGGAGCAAAGATATTATTTTAAATCGGTCTAAATCATTTTTTAACTTTTTATTAAATATTCAGTATTTTATAATTAGCAGAAGAGGAATTTGTGTAGTTAAATTATATTCTTTTGTAAATCGCTGTATAATTTGATAAATAAAAGGTTATAAAGGTGAGGGATTTCAGCTAAAACTCTATAATTCTTTGTTTCTCAGTTATTAACGCGAATAAATAGTAGAAAGGCAATCGTATAGTCCAATTCATTAAGACGCAATAAATTGCGTCTCTACGGAAAACTATATCTATTATGTAATTATCTTAGCCAGCACATGTGTAGAGACGCATTTTATTGCGCCTTAGATAGTTAGCGGATAATATTTAACTATGGATTCGTATTATTGATTGTTCTTAGTGTAAGGTATATCATACTTGCTTATGATAGATTGGGCTCTTTCAGCCAATTCTTCTATTGTTTTCTTTTTTTTAGAAGAAAGTGCTGTCTGTGTTGTCGCTGTTTTATTCTTAGTAGCCTCTTTCTTTAACTCTTGGGAAGTTGTTGTTTTCTTTGAAGCTGTTTTCGGACGTGTCAATGTAGCTGGCATAAGATTCTTATTTTGAGTACAAAGGTACAAATTATTCCCCATACTAGACCACAAAAATTGTACCAAATCCCTATAATCCTTAACACAAAAAAATTAATCATTAATTTCATACATTAATCATTATTTTGTATCTTTGCGGGCGATAAACAACCAAGACCATGAAGAAAATTCAAATGGTAGATTTGCAAGGGCAATATGAGCCCTTGAAAGCACAAATACAGCAATCCTTTGATGAGGTGCTCTCCAGTGCGGCTTTTATCAATGGCCCTCAGGTGCAAGCGCTACAGAAGGAATTGGAACAATACTTACAGGTAAAACATGTGATTCCTTGCGCCAATGGTACTGATGCTCTCCAGATAGCTATGATGGGCTTAGGCCTTAAACCTGGCGATGAAGTCATCACAGCTGACTTTACTTTTGCCGCTACTGTGGAGGTGATAGCTCTTCTAGGGCTTACGCCTGTACTGGTAGATGTGGAACCCAATACGTTCAATATAGATATAGAGGCTATTAAGAAAGCGATTACTCCTAAAACCAAAGCCATAGTTCCTGTGCACCTATATGGTCGCCCTGCCAATATGGAGGCGATTATGCAGATAGCTAAAGAGCATAACCTCTTTGTGATAGAGGACAATGCACAAGGTATAGGGGCGGACTACACTTGGAGTGATGGCCACAAGCAGAAGCTCGGTACTATAGGGCAGGTAGGGGCTACAAGTTTCTTCCCATCCAAGAATTTGGGTTGCTATGGCGATGGCGGGGCTATCTTTACCAATGATGATGCGCTGGCGCATACCCTGCGAGGTATTGTAAATCATGGTATGTACGTGCGTTATCACCACGATGTGGTAGGGGTCAATTCTCGTTTGGACTCCTTGCAAGCATGTGTATTGCGAGCCAAACTGCCTCACCTAGATACCTATAATAAGAAGCGCCGTAGCTTTGCCCTTATGTATTCTGAAAGGTTGGCAGCCAACCCCAATATCATCACTCCAGAGATTCCCGAAGGGGATACAGCTCATGTGTTTCACCAATACACCATACGTATTACCAATGGTAAGCGTGATGCCTTAGCTGAGCACTTATCTACCCATGGTGTACCTTTTGGAATTTACTATCCTATACCACTGCACCAGCAAAAAGCCTATACAGATCCTCGCTATAAGGAGGCAGACTTTCCCGTGACCAATCTCCTAGTACAGGAAGTACTTTCCTTGCCTATGCACACGGAATTGGACGAAGAACAAATAAATTTTATCACAAAGTTGATTGTTGATTTTGTATAAAGTAAAAAAATACGTAATTTTGCAGCTAGTTAAGAGAAGAAAGAATAGTGAAAAGTGAATAGTGGCTAACCACTAACCACTAATTGCTAAGAACTAAAAATAAAAGTAATGAGAACAATACAATTCAGAGAAGCTATTTGCGAAGCGATGAGTGAAGAAATGCGTCGTGATCCTTCTATTTATTTGATGGGAGAAGAGGTAGCCGAGTACAATGGTGCCTACAAAGCCTCCAAGGGAATGTTGGACGAGTTCGGCCCTAAGCGAATCATAGATACACCTATTGCAGAGAGTGGTTTCTCTGGGATCGGAGTAGGTTCGGCTATGAATGGTTGCCGTCCTATCATTGAGTACATGACCTTTAACTTCTCCTTGGTTGGCATGGACCAAATCATCTCCAATGCAGCTAAGATGCGCCAAATGTCAGGCGGACAGATCAATATTCCTATTGTATTCCGTGGGCCTACTGCCTCTGCTGGACAATTGGGAGCTACGCACTCACAGGCTTTTGAGAATTGGTTTGCTAACTGTCCAGGTCTTAAAGTGGTAGTACCTTCTACGCCTTATGATGCCAAAGGCTTGCTCAAATCAGCTATTCGTGATAATGACCCTGTAATCTTCATGGAATCCGAACAGATGTACGGAGACAAAGGTGAAGTGCCAGAAGAGGAATATACCATTCCACTAGGCGTAGCCGATGTTAAGCGTGCTGGGAAAGATGTAACCATCGTTTCTTTCGGAAAGATTATCAAAGAGGCTTTCGCTGCTGCCGATGCGCTTGCTAAGGAAGGTATAGAGTGTGAGATTATAGATATTCGTACCATTCGTCCTATGGACTGGGGGACTATCTTTGCTTCAGTGAAGAAAACCAACCGCTTGGTAATCCTTGAAGAAGCATGGCCTTTTGGTTGTGTATCTTCTGAAATTACTTACCAAGTACAAGAACATATCTTTGACTACTTAGATGCACCTATCCAACGTATCACTACTGCTGATACCCCTGCTCCTTATTCACCAGCCCTTCTACAAGAATGGTTGCCTAACGCTCAGGACGTAATCAAAGCAGTGAAGAAGGTACTCTATAAATAATGATTAATGACAAATGATTAGTGATTAGTGACTAATGATTAATGATTAAATGATAAGATGCAATAAATTGCGTCTCTACGGAAGACTATGCTAAAGAAGGAATTGTCTTGGCTGGCGCTTGCGTAGAGACGCAATTTATTGTGTATTAATGTAGGGAGATGTATTGTCTCTTGTGGAGATATGTTATTTCCTTAATGTGGAGATGTATTGTCTCTTAATGTGGAGATGTATTGTGTATTAGAGTAGGATTCGATTCATTTTAAAAATAAAAAAAGGTAAAAAGTATTACTTTACTTTTTACCTTTTATCTTTTACTTATATTTTTAGCTTGCAGCAGCTTCGTTGCCAGCAGTAGCGTCTATAAGGACTTGGCCACGATAGTAGAGCTTGCCTTCAAACCAGTGTGCTCTGTGGTAAAGGTGTAGTTCGCCAGTTGTTGGGTCTTTAGCTATTTGAGGAACTACAGCTGTGTCATGCGTTCTTCTTTTGTCTCTTCGGGTAGAGGATTGTCTTCGTTTGGGATGTGCCATTTTCTTATTTTTTTATTTGTTCAACAATTTTTTTAATTCGTCCCAGCGTGGGTCTGTCTGGGAATCATCTGCTGCTTCTTCAAGCTCTTTGGGGCTAAAAGCATCTATGGTGTCTAACACTTCGGCGAGGTTCTCAGCCTGCGAATTGATACGCTTGGCAGGTACCGAGAGCACAATCATTTCATAGATGTACTGGGCTACCGAAAGGGTGTGTTCGCCTTGGGGAAGGATAAGCAACTCATCATTATCATCATTGTAGCTATCCCCAAACTTCACCACTAAGTCTAAAGCACCCTCAGTAGGGAGGTCAAAAGGTTCATCAGTGATATCACAATTGACATTAACAGTGCCTTGGCTTAAGAAGTGTAGTTCCAAGAGGGTACTTTTCTTCTTTAAGTGTACACTTACTCTCTGGTTCACCTGGTTGAACTCATGATAGTCAAACAACTCAAAAAAGTGGTTATCTATCTGATATTCAAAGAGATGTTCTCCATCTTTTAGTCCTGCAAAGTGAATATCATACGCTTTTAAGTCGCGTTTTTTATCTTTCATTCTTATATGCAGTTTGAGGGTGCAAAGATAGGAATTTTTTTAATTATCCAAAAATAATTGTGGATAAATTTTTAGAGTGTAAAAATCTGATATTCTGTGGTAATCTCCTTGACCATCTGTTCGGTGCGCTCCTTGTCGGTATCGCTGAGAAACACCTGAGAGAAGGGAGGGAGGGTAACCATTCGAAGGAGCTGTCCTACACGCTTGCTATCAAGTTTGTCAAAAATATCGTCCAATAGCAGTATAGGAGCGACCTTGGTATGCTCATAGATACTAAGGAATTGGGCAAACTTCAGGGCGATAAGGAAAGATTTCTGTTGGCCTTGGCTGGCGAATTTCTTAACGGGCTGTTCCTCTATGGTAAAGACCAAATCGTCCTTATGTACCCCAATAGTAGTGTATTGGGCAGCCCTGTCTTGGGAGATACTCTGAGAGAGTAACTGCTTGAAATCCTGCCCCTCCAGCGGGCTAAGATAGCTAACGCTTACTTGTTCTTTCCCTTGGGAGATGCTCTGGTATTGCTTTTGGAAAATAGGGAGGAATTCCTCCAAAAAAGCCTTGCGTTCCTTGAAGAGTTCTTGGCCATATAGGGAGAGTTGGTCATCGTAGATGGCTATGGTATCAGGGTCAAAATATGCCCGTTCGTGCATGAGCTTAAGCAGGCTATTGCGCTGGGTGAGGGCTTGGTTGTATCTCAGTAGGGTTTGCAGATAGAGGGGGCGTACCTGAGAGAGCATGCCATCGAGGAACTTGCGCCTGGCTTCGCTGCCCTCGTGAATGAGGTCACGGTCGGAAGGGGAGACCATCACGATAGGGAACGTGCCGATATGCTCGGAGAGTCTGTCATAGAGCTTGCCGTTGCGCTTGACCACTTTTTTCTGTCCTTTCTTGACGCTACAGACCACTTGTTCCTCTCGCCCCTCTCTAAGGAAAGTACCCTCTATCAGATAAAAATCCTCTCCTAAGCGAATGTTGTGCAAAGTACTCGAAGAAAAGTAGCTTTTGGTCATTCCTAAGTGGTAAATTGCGTCCAAAGAATTGGTTTTTCCGATTCCATTGTCGCCCACAAAGCAATTTAGCTGAGGAGAAAAAGAGAACTCTTTGTTTTCTATGTTTTTGAAATTCAGTATGTAAAGTCGTTTTAGGTACATCAAAAAAGGGGCTTACAAAAACATGCGCAAATTATTAAAAATTCTTGAGAAAAACACCCTCTATTACAAATAAAAATTTTATTTTTGCAAAATCTTTTTAATGCAAAAATTTTATGTCAGTTTACAAGAAGAATAACTATCGTCCAGGCCGACAAACAAAGAAAGAAAGACAACAGGAAGAGGCTGCTAATGAGGTTAGTAGCGAACAATTATCACATGAAAGTACCACTGCGGAGGTCTTCGATACCTTAGACGAAAAAGCAGGCAAGACTGAGGCATGGGTGATCCAGCATCAGCGTACCATCCTCTTTACAATCGTTGCTGTAGTGGTAGTGGGGTTAGGTTATATGTTTTACAAACAGTTTGTAAGCGAACCTCGCGAGCGAGAAATCTCCGAACAACTCTCTTTTGCTCAGAGTGTATTCAACCAGGCGCTTGATGCCAATACCACTGCTACCCGTGATTCTCTCTTTACCCTTTCGCTCAATGGAGATAAGACCCATGCAGGCTTTTTGAAGATTATCAAGGATCATGGCTCTAGCAAAGCGGGCAATGTGGCTAACTATGCAGCAGGTATGGCTTATCTGCAACTGAACAAATATAAGGAAGCGGTAACCCATTTGGACAAGTTCTCCTCTTCCGATCCGATCCTTAGTGCTTTGGCTTTGGGTAATATAGGCGATGCTTTTGTAGCTCTTAACCAACCTAAAGATGCTATGGATTATTATAAAAAGGCAATAGATAAGAGCGATAATGCCCTTACGGCACCTATCTATCTAAGTAAGGCAGCACAAGTGGCGCAAGATCAAAAGAACTACAAAGAGGCCTTAACCTATTTGGAACGCATCAAGACTGATTATCCTAACTCTGAAGAGGCAGCTTCTGTAGATGTGCAAATCAGCCAAGTAGAGGCACTTACGAACCTATAATATGGCGACAGAGAACAAGAACTTATCTACCTATGATAAGGCTGCTCTTCCGCAGGTGAAGGGCAAATCTATCGGGGTTATCACCTCTCGATGGAATGGAGAGATTACCGAAAACATGCGCAAGGGAGCCGTAGAGACCCTCTTGGATTGTGGTATATTGCCTGAGGATATCCTTCAGTGGCAGGTGCCAGGCGCCTTTGAACTGGTCAATGGTGCTAAGCGTATGCTCCTTAGCAAAAGTGTAGATGCTGTCATTGTTATAGGCTGTGTGATACAAGGGGAGACCAAGCACTTTGACTTCGTCTGCCAAGGGGTGACTCAAGGGATCGCTTACCTGAATGCTACCCAACCTGTTCCTGTGATTTTTTGCTTGCTGACCGATAATACTCTGCAACAATCCATAGACAGAAGTGGCGGCAAGCATGGCAATAAGGGCATAGAAGCCGCTATTACAGCTATCCAAATGATTGATTTAGAGAAATAAAGGATAAAGGGTTATAGATAGAAAAGGGTTATAGGGTTTTAACTGAATCCTGTAACCCACTTTTTTAGTGACTAGTGACAAGTGACTAATGACGAGTGACTAGTGACAAGTGACTAATGACGAGTGACTAGTGACAAGTGACTAATGACGAGTGACTAATGACGAGTGACTAATGACGAGTTACAAGTGACTAATGGAGATTCACTTAAAATTCAAAACTCAAAATTCAAAACTCATAGAAAAATCGTATCTTTGCCCCTGAGTAAGGTAAGTGTGTCTTGCTCTTGGGATTTTTTTGGATAGGGGACTTCCCTCTGCCCCCTTGGGGAGGTTTCCATCATAGATATAGAAAAAGAGGGGGAGAGCGATTGAACATTAATTTATTACTAAAAAATAAAAAAATGGCTATTATTATTACTGATGACTGTATCAATTGTGGGGCTTGCGAACCTGAATGCCCTAACAATGCTATATACGAGGGCGCTGATGACTGGCGCTATAGCGATGGGACGACCCTTAGAGGGAATATCGTCCTACCTAATGGAAAACATGTCAATGCCGATGAGGTGCAAAAGCCCATTAGCGATGACTATTACTATATAGTCCCCGACAAATGTACCGAATGCTTGGGCTTCCACGAGGAACCACAGTGTGCTGCCGTATGCCCTGTGGATTGCTGTATTCCCGACGAAAACTATAAAGAAACCGAGGAAGAACTCTTGCAGAAAAAAGCGTTTTTACATAATGAATAATGGTTAATGATTAATGCCAATAATGATTAATGGTTAATGCCAATAATGATTAATGACTTAAGTTTCGCAAGTTATTTTTGAATTATAATTAGTTTTGTAATTAATTGTAAATCAATATTCAACAGAATAAACCTCCCCCCGCCCCCTCCAAAGGGGGAGTAAGTACGTTGGAAAAGGATAAATTTGTTAGTCAAAATGAAGAGTTTTCTATTGTCTAACTCTCTGAAAATCCACTGTTTAGTAAATCCCCCTTTGGAGGGGGGTAGGGGGGAGGTTTTGAAAGTCAGTGAGTTACAGAGCTTGCGAAACTTAAATTAATCATTAATCATTGCTGGCATTAATCATTATCTTGTTATTTTTTTCCTAAAACTATTCTTAGTCTCAAGAAAAATGACGAATATTGCTTGCTAAACGCAGAGAAATAAACAACGCAAAAAAACTATGATAACACACCTTGAAGGTCGCTTGGTGGAGAAAACGCCTACTTATATAGTCATAGACTGTAATGGCGTGGGCTACTGGGTGAACATTTCTTTGAATACTTTCTCGCAACTTCCTGACTCGGAGCGGGTTAAGGTGTATACCTACCTACAGGTGAAGGAAGATGCTCATACTCTTTTTGGCTTCTTTGACAAGAGTGAGAGGGAACTTTTTACCCTGCTTATCTCCGTATCGGGGGTGGGAGCTGCTACGGCACGGGTGATGCTCTCTTCGCTTTCGCCTACACAGTTGCGCAGTGCCATTATCAACAATGAGGTGCGCACTATACAGTCGGCTAAGGGGATAGGGGCTAAGACGGCACAACGTATTATATTGGATCTCAGGGAGAAGGTACTCAAGCTTTCTGAAGATCCTTCCTTACCTACATTACCACAGGGACAACCCCATAAGGAAGAGGCTTTGGCAGCCTTGGAAGTATTGGGCTATCCAAGAAAAACAGCCGAAGGGATAGTAGGAAAAATCCTCTCACAATCCAGCGAAGAACTTTCTGTAGAACAGCTTATCAAACAAGCCTTAAAACAATTGTAACAAGATGAACGGGAAATTATTTATAAAGTTATTTTTCTTTTTCTTCATGCTTCATGCTTTTGAGGCTTTTGCTCAAGAGAAAGATACCACAGAAAAGAAAAAGGATACGATCAAGACCAGTCGCTCCCTGCGCCGTTTGTTATTGAAGGATTCCGACAGAATCTCTCGCAAGTATAAGTACAATGCGGCTCTGGACAAATATGTGTATAGCGAGAAGGTAGGGGAGTATGACATCTCTACCCCTATTTTCCTAACACCCCAAGAGTACGAGAGCCTTGTGATGCGTGAGCGTATGGGCTTGTATTTCAGGGAGAAAAGTAGGGCTATGCAGCCTACTGCTCAAGGACAAACACCCAATAATGCCCAGCGGGATTTGCTCCCTGAGTTCTATGTGAAGTCGGAGCTTTTCGAATCTATCTTCGGGGGGAATAATATAGACATTATCCCACAGGGGAATGTTGCCTTTGATTTGGGTTTGCGCTATACCAAGAACGATAACCCTTCTATAAGTCCTGAATATCGCAGTTCCTATGGGATTGATTTTGACCAGCGTATCAGCTTGGGCATACAAGGGAAGGTAGGTACCCGCCTGTCTATCAATGCGATGTATGACACCCAAGCGACATTTGACTTTCAGAATGTCTTCAAGCTGGAATATACGCCCAATGAGGACGATATAGTACGCAAGGTGGAACTGGGGAATGTGAGCTTGCCACTGAATAGCTCCCTTATCACAGGAGCGCAGAGCCTCTTTGGGGTGAAGACCGAACTCCAGTTTGGCCGTACTACTATAACAGGGGTGTTTTCCGAACAGCGCTCTCAGTCCCAGACAGTTACAGCTCAAGGGGGCGGTACTATGCAGGATTTTGAAATCCGTGCGCTTGACTATGATGAGAATCGCAACTACTTCCTTTCCCAGTTCTTCAGAGACCAGTATGACCGTGCTTTGGAGAACTATCCTTATATACGTAGCAAGGTGCAAATCGTACGTGTGGAGGTATGGGCAACCAACCGCTCCAATCGTACCTCTAACATTCGTAACATAGTAGCTTTGCAGGACTTAGGGGAAGCCAAGGCAGAGAATACCCGTATAGCGGGCAATGCGCCTGTAGGTTTCTTCCGTGGTTCCATAGGGGATAGGCCTACCAATGAGGCCAATAAGTACGACCCTACTCGTATAGACTCTCCTCAATCAGTACTTACCAAGGAGATTCGCGATGTAGCGACTATTCGTTCGGGATTTGGCACTATGTCGTCCTTGGTCAATGAGGGCTTTGACTATGCGGTTTTGGAAAACGCTCAAAAATTGGAAGAAGGTCGCGACTTCAAGGTTAATAAGCAATTGGGATATATCTCTCTGAGTCAGCGACTTAATAACGATGAAATATTGGCTGTTGCCTACCAATACACCTATGAAGGAAATGTATATCAGGTAGGGGAGTTTGCCAACGATGGGATCTCGGCTACAACCAATGCTTATATAGCGGGTCAGAACAAGATTACCAATAACTGTTTGGTGCTGAAGATGCTCAAGAGTAATCGTTTGGTTACAGGTGATCCTATCTGGAACCTGATGATGAAAAACGTATATTCGCTCAATGCGGTGCAGATCAATCCTGATAACTTCCGCATGAACATTTTCTACAATGACCCTTCGCCAGTGAACTACATAGCTCCTGTAGATGAGGCTACTTGGAACAGGGAGCTCACCCGCAAGATACTACTTCAACTCTTTAACTTTGATAGGCTCAATGCTTACAATGACCCTGAAAATGGGGGAGATGGTTTCTTTGACTTTGTCGATGGTATCACCATAGACCCCGAATATGGGAAAATCATCTTCACCAAGGTAGAGCCTTTCGGGAAATACCTCTATGACAAATTGGGCGGGGGCAGCCGCTATAATGACCCTACTGCCTATCAGTCTACTTCTACCGCTTGGAATGCCAACCAAAAGAAATACGTCTTCCGTTCCCTCTATACCGATATAAAGGCTAAGGCCTTGGAGGATGCCGAGCGCAACAAATTTACTCTTAAGGGGCGCTATAAGTCCAAAGGAGGGCGTGGTATTTCCTTGGGTGCCTACAATGTCCCTCGTGGTTCGGTACGTGTAACCGTGGGTGGGCGTATCCTACAGGAGGGTATAGACTATACCGTTAATTACCAACAAGGTACCGTACAGATCATAGACCCAACGATAGAAAACTCCAACTTACCGATACAGGTATCAGTGGAGAATAACCTTATCTTCGGCGGACAGAGCCGCCGCTTTATGGGAGTGAATGTGGAACACAAATTCAGTGATAAGTTTGTCGTGGGAACCTCGCTAATCAACATGCACGAACGTCCCTACACCCGCAAGGCCAATTACGGACAGGAGCCAGTGAATAACACCATTTTTGGTTTTGGAGGAAGCTACTCTACGGAACTGCCTTTCCTTACCCGCTTGCTCAATAAAGTACCCTCCTTGCAGAGCGATGTGGCCTCTAACCTCTCCGTTCGTGGAGAGATGGCCTTCTTGCGCCCCAGCAGCCCTCGCAGTTCCGACTTTGATGGAGAGGCGACGGCTTACTTAGACGACTTTGAGGCCGCTCAGACTACAGTGGACATTCGCGGTATGCGTTCGTGGTCATTGGCCAGCACGCCACTGAGGTTTGGTCAAGGTAGCTACCCGAACCAGACCCTCTACGGGAATGCCCCTGAAGATGTGGACAACCTTAAGAACGGCTACGGACGCGCTAAATTGGCTTGGTATAGCATAGATCCTGTTTTCTATGGCAACAATAAGCCAGGCGATGTAAATGCTTCGGAGATTTCTAAGAACAGCACCCGCCGTGTCTATGTCAAGGAAATCTTCCCAGAGCGAGAATTGGCTCAGGGAGACTTGCTGGTACAGAACACATTGGACTTGGCTTACTACCCCAATGCCAAAGGCTCTTACAACAACAACCCACAAGCGATGAGTAGCCTAGCAGCCTCTGACAAGTGGGGAGGTATCATGCGTGGTATCTCGGCTACCAACTTTGAGGAGAATAATATAGAATATATACAATTCTGGGTGCTAGACCCTTATACCTCAGGAGAGTTCACCCCTTCCGCTTCAGGTGAATTGGTGTTTGACTTAGGAAATATCTCCGAGGATATCCTCAAGGACGGCCGCAAGCAGTATGAGAACGGTTTGCCAGGGCTCTCTATACAGTCACCTACCTATACTACCGCTTGGGGGAAAACACCTGTATCCCAGTCATTGCTTTATGCTTTTGATAGCAACCAAGAAAACCGCGCCTTGCAGGATATAGGTTTGGACGGACTTACCGATGAGCAGGAACGTGCCATCTATGCCAATAACTTGGTGGATTCGCCTACTGACCCAGCCTTGGATAACTATGAGTATTATCTTTCCCGCTCAGGTGGGGTGCTTAGCCGATACTATAATTATAATGGTACACAAGGCAACTCCCCAGTGGCTGGCAATAGCCAAGCTGCCTCCCTCAATCCAGATACAGAAGATGTGAACAAGGATAACACCATGAGCACCGTCAATAGCTACTACGAGTACCGCGTGCCTATCCATGGCAATGTACAGCGTACAGACCGCTATGTGAGTGATATCAAGGAAGTATATGCCGAAACCCCTGATGGTCAGCCTGTTTTTGCCCGATGGATACAGTATAAGATTCCTATCAAGGACGCCAATCGTCGTGAATATGGTGGCGGGGGAGACTTACGCTCAGTAACCCATATCCGTATGTACCTCACAGGCTTTGCCTCCGATGTGGTACTCCGCTTTGGTACTTTGGACTTGGTACGAGGCGACTGGCGACACTATACCAAATCGCTCAAGGACGACCTTTCGGCTCCTGATGCTGGTGCCAGCACTGAAATAGGTTCGGTGAATCTCATAGAGAATGGTACTCGTCAGCCGATACCTTACCGTATGCCTCCTGGGGTATATCGCGAGCAAATCAACCAGAACAATACGATTGTCAGCCAAAACGAGCAATCACTTTCCTATACCGTATGCGACTTATCGCCACGCGATGCTCGTGGGGTGTATAAGAACCTCCATGCCGACTTGCGCCAGTACAAGCGTATCAAAATGTTTGTCCATGCCGAGCGCTATAAGAACCAACCCCTTGCCGATGGTGAGTTGGTGGCTTTCGTTCGCTTGGGTTCAGACCTATCGGAAAACTTCTATCAGGTGGAATTACCATTGCAGGTAACCCCCGCAGGAGCCTACTTGGCCGAAGGTATATGGCCTGCTGCCAATAGCTTTGATATTCCTATGGATGCCCTCACCCAGATGAAGGCTAAAGGTATCAATAGCGGTAACTTGGCCAACCTTACCTATTATGATGCGGCACTGAACCATATCGCCTCACCTACGACCACTCCTCATGTAATGGGGCAAAACCGCTATGCGATCAAGGGGAATCCCTCCTTGGCCGATGTGCAAATCATCATGGTAGGGGTTAAGAACGCAACGAGCAACCACGTCTGTGGAGAAGTATGGTTCAATGAATTACGTATGGCCGAGCTGGAGAACAAAGGCGGTTGGGCAGGTATTGCCGCTGTGGATCTCAATGCAGCCGACTTTATGGATATGTCTGTTACGGGGAAAATCAGTACTGTAGGCTTTGGTACTGTAGAGCAGAAGCCTAATGAGCGCAGCCGTGAGGAAGTAAAACAGCTTGATGCTATGATGAATATCAATGCAGGTAAGCTCTTCCCTAAAAAGTGGAATGTACAGATGCCTGTAGGGCTTAACCGTTCTTCCTCTGTGGCTACCCCTGAGTATGACCCTCAGTATGAGGATATCAAGCTCAAAGACCGCATAGCTGCCGCACAGACCCAAGCTCAGAAAGATCTTATCAAAGAACAAGCCGAGGACTATACCCTAAGGCGTGGTATCAGCCTTATCGGGGTGAAGAAGAACCTCGGTGAGGGCGAAAAAGCCAAAGTGTATTCCATAGAGAACTTTACGCTGAACTATGCCTATAACCAAATGGATCACCATGATTTTGAGATAGAAAGCCAAAGAGAACAAAACGTACGTACAGGGGCGCTCTATGCTCATGCCTTCGAACAGAAGAAATGGGAACCCTTCAAAGGCAACCAGCAGGTAAGTGCCAGCAAGTACCTCAAGTGGCTATCGGAGGTGAATTTCAATTTCTTGCCGAATAATATCTATATAGGGCCTACCATTACTCGTGCCTTTGCACGTCAGCGTTTCCGTGAGGTGTATCCACTAGGGGTGAATCCTGATAATCAGGTGCCGCTTCCTGAGTTGCAACAGCGCAACTACCTCTTTGATTGGCAATATGGTATCAATTATTCATTGACCAAGTCACTCAAGGTAAGCTATGATGCTACCAATAGCAATATAGTACGTAATTATTACCGCTATAATAATATAGGTGAGCGAGAGCTGAACAAGGAACTCACCCTATGGCATGACTTCTGGAATCAGGGAACACCGAACCACTTCATGTCGGCTTTCAAGGTCAATTATGAGTTGCCGTTGGATAAGCTACCTTACTTATCTTTTGTCAAGGCCTCCTATTCCTATACAGGAGACTTTGATTGGCAACGAGGCTCTGAGGCCTTGACCCAAGTGGCGGGGCATCAGATCAATAAAGTACAGAATGCCAATACCCACAACCTAACGGCCAATATGACTTTTGACCGCTTCTACTCCTCTTTAGGGGTGAAGAATAAGGGACTTGGTCAGAAATCTACCGGTAAGGATCACCTCTTGCGCTTGGCTACCATGATCAAGCGTATTGGGGTAAGCTATACTGAAACCAATGGCTCTATGCTCCCTGGGTATTTGCCACAGGTAGGCTTCTTTGGTACCTCCCAACCTTCGTTGCCGTTTGTTTTCGGTTGGCAAGATGACATTCGCTACGAAGCAGGTCGTCGCGGTTGGCTCACTCGTTTTGATGATTTCAACGAACAGTTTATCCGCTCTACCAATAAGACCCTTAACCTAACGGCCAGTTTGCAGCCCGCCAATGATTTGCAAATAGACCTGAAGGCCGATCGTGAGTATATAGACAACTTTGAAGAGACCTTCAATGCCGTACCAGGGTATTATAATCCGCTAATAGGCAATACTACGGGGAACTTTATGATCTCCGATAATATGATATTGACCTCTTTCATGGCATCGGATGAGTATAGCTCTAAGGCCTTTGAGAAGTTCAAAGACAATAGAATCGTCATTGCAAGGCGCTTAGCCGCACAGCGAGGTATCAACCTTTCTGACCCTAACAACCTTGATGCCGATGGCTTCCCTAAGGGCTATGGCAAGAACAACCAAGCGGTGCTGATGCCTGCTTTCTATGCCGCTTATACCGGTCGAGATGCCGAAGGGGTAACCTTGGGTGCTTTCCGTAGCTTCCCAATTCCTGCTTGGACAGTACGTTATTCAGGATTGATGCGCCTTGAGAGCTTCAAGAATACTTTCCGCCGCTTCTCTCTCACCCATGGCTATCGTGCAAGTTATGCCTTGAGTGATTTCCGTACCAATCTGGAGTATGTCAAGAATCCAGACCAGTTAGACCAAGGAGGTAATTTCCGCAACGAAAAGCTCTTTACCAATGTGAACCTCGTAGAGCAGTTCTCTCCGCTGATTCGTATAGATGCCGAATTGCAGAACTCTCTGAGTGTAATGGGGGAAATACGTCGGGACCGCACCATCTCTATCAGCTTGGATAACAACTATCTCACCGAGCTTATGCGCCGAGAATACCGATTGGGCTTGGGTTATCGTATCAAGGATATCAGCTTTGCCTCCCGCTTCAATGGGCACGATGTGATTATCAAGAGTGACCTGAACCTCAAGGCCGATATTGCCCTACGTCGTGACTTTACCGTGATCCGCAATATGGAACTCAATGATAACCAAGTAACCAACGGGCAAACCTCTTGGCTAGGTCGCTTCACGGCAGATTACTCGTTCTCTAAGAACCTATCAGGAATCTTCTATTTTGATTATTCCTTCTCTAAATACGCCATCTCTACCTCTTTCCCAATGACGACCATACGTACGGGAATTACAGTGAGATATACGTTTAATTAGTGACAAGTGACAAGTGACGAGTGACTAATGACGAGTGACGAGTGACGAGTGACAAGTGACTAATGACAAGTGACTAATGACAAGTGACTAATGCAAATCAATAGTTAAAAAATATCTGTATAATCTAATTTGTTAAGGCGTAATTTATTACTTCTTAGATAGTTAGTGAATAGCATTTTAATTATTGATTTGCATTTTTACCTTTAAAAGTATAATTCAGAAACACAGCTTATATGAAAAAGTATTTTTTATTCTTTATCTTGAGTCTTTTTGCTTTGTATGCAAAGGCTCAATCTTCCTATACATTGGAAGACTATTTCAATTATTTCCAACAAGCTGGTGACAAGTGTCAGCAATTACATAAGGAAGGAAAGTATCAAGAAGAAGAGGAGATTTTTATTTCTAATTTGAAAAAATTGGAAGAGGTATCCTTAACTGAAGAAGACCCAAAGCGTCAAAAGAACCTTATTGAGGCTCTAAAAGCCAATATATATTATAATTTGGCTTGCGTACGCTCCTTGCAAAACAAGAAAAAGGAGGCCATTGAGGCTCTAGAAAAGGCGATTGCTTTTGGCTATAATGATTATAGACATACAAAAACAGATGAGGATTTTATCAATATTCGCAAGGAAAAGAAATTTCTTGTGTTATTGGAAAAATTAAGACCCTTTGATAAGCTAGTGATACTACAGCAAGCAGGAGGTTATCAAAAACAGCAGACAGATACCCTTCCTCGCTTTACCTATCAATCGGCCAAAGATCCATCTCTTGAGCATGTAAGGAACTATTTTAAGTTGGATTCTGTAGCAGGAAAGGGAGATGAACTCTCTAAAATATTCAATCTGCTTCGTTTTGTACATAATAATATAGCACATGATGGAGGAAATTATGCGCTCTGTGAATTTGATGCTATAGATATCTATAACTATCATAAGACAACAAAAAAAGGAGTGAATTGTAGGCACTTGGCCATTACACTCAATGAAATGTACCTGGCTATGGGGATTCCTTCTCGTTATGTAACCTGTATGCCTAAGGATCCCAATGATATGGATTGTCATGTGATTAATAGTGTCTATTCTCAACAATTGCAGAAATGGATTTGGATAGATCCCACTAATAATGCTTATGTGAAAGATGAAAACGGGAATCTCTTGAGTATAGCAGAGGTGAGAGACCGACTGATACATAACAAGCCCTTAGTCCTCAATGAAGATGCTAACTGGAATAATCAAAAAAAGCAGACTAAAGAAGAGTATCTGGAAAGCTATATGGCAAAGAATTTGTATTGGTTCTCTTGTCCGCTACAAAGTAGATTTAACCCAGAGAGTCGTTTTAGAAAAACAGATACTTCATATGTAGCTCTTTTGCCTGAGGGCTTTACAATTCAAAAGGGAATAGAAGAATATATCACTAATAATCCTGATTATTTTTGGCAAAAACCATAGTTAGTAGTTTGCTACTATAGCCTATGCTTATTGATTTTGGCACGTTTTTTGAAACATTAGTGTCAGTTAATCAAGGATTGAAATATAGCTAATAACGCAAATCAATAGTTAAAACATTATTTACTAACTGTCTAAGACGCAATAAATTGCGTCTCTACATAGACGCTGGCTAAGACAACTCCTGATGAGCGTAGTCATCCGTAGAGACGCAATTTATTGCGTCTTAATGAATTGGACTATACAATTGTTTTTCTACTATTGATTTGTGTTAATAACTCTATATTTCTAAAATCCTATAATCTTTAAATTAATGAAGAAAATTTTAATAACCGTAGCATTTGCTGCTCTTGCGATAGCAGGAGCTAATGCACAAGTAAAATTTGGCGTTCGTGCAGGGCTTAACCTTGCTGATGTAGCTTCTAAAACAGATGGTGTAAAAGATGAGACAAAAATTCGTCCTTCTTTCTATGTGGGAGGTTTGGCAGAATTTGCCTTTAACGATGTCGTTCTTATGGAGGCAGGTCTTACTTATTCTAACCAAGGATCTAAGACCAAAGAAGGTGGTGACAAAGATATGCAATATACCCTTAACCTTCCTATATGGTTTAAGTATGATTTTGCAGGATTCCGTCCTAAAGCGGGATTCTATGCAGGTTATATGATTGAGCGTAAGGCAGAATTGAGAGGTAGGACAGTAATAAGAGATAGAGGTGCTTACAACTACTTTGACTATGGTATTGGCTTAGGTGCAGAATACAACCTCCCTAACAATGGGTTGTTCTTTGAGGCCTCTTATAACTGGGGCTTGGCGAATCTTAAAAAAAATGGAGATGCTAAGAACTATGAGAACAATCGTGTGATTCAAGTAGGGGTAGGGTATAAGTTCTAATTCCTTATTGGGAAGAGAGAAAAGTGACTTTGGCATGTTTTTTGAAACATTAGTGTCAGTTAATCAAGGATTGAAATATAGCTAATAACTCTATATTTCTAAAATCCTATAATACTTAAAATGATGAAAAAAATTTTAATGACTGTAGCGTTTGCAGCCCTTGCCATAGCAGGAGCTAATGCACAAACAAAATTTGGCGTTCGTGCAGGGCTTAACCACACGGATCAGGCTGCTAAAGAATACGATATCAAGCAGGAAACAGTACCTCGTATTTCTTTTCATGTAGGTGCCTTGGTAGAATATGCTTTTAATGATGTAGTCCTTATGGATGCAGGGCTTACTTACTCTAACCAAGGATATAAGACAAAAATAGGAGACGGAAAAGTTATAGACCATACCCTTAACCTCCCTGTATGGTTTAAGTACGACTTTGCAGGCTTCCGTCCTAAAGCAGGACTCTATGCAGGTTATGTTCTTAATCATGAATTAAAAGGTAATACAAGCTCTTCTTATTCCATAAAAGATGAGGATTACAACCACTTTGACTATGGTATTGGTTTAGGTGCTGAGTATAACCTGCCAAACAATGGTTTGTTCTTTGAAGCCTCTTATAACTGGGGCTTGGCGAATCTCCGAAAGAATGGAGACTCCAAGAATTATACCAACAACCGTGTAATTCAAGTAGGGGTAGGGTATAAGTTCTAATATCCCCCTAACCCCCGAAGGGGGCAGAAATACAAGAAGCCGTTCCAAAAATCAGGAACGGCTTCTCTTTTGTAATATAAAAACTAATACCCTTACTATTGTTGGAAAGTATTGTTGTCTCTATTGATATCAGTGGTGATATTATAGGGGTCAATCACTACTTTTTGTATATTTTCAAAAGGAATAGCTACCTCAAAGCTATAGGTAGGATAAGCCCAACCCCAAGCAGGAAGCACTTTGCGCTCATAGCTATAAGGGTTTTCCTTTTCACCAAATTGCATACGTAGCGGAATGTAATAATAATGCGTATTACCACTCTTATCTACAACAAATACATCGGCAGGGAGGGGCATACGATCCACGCGGCGTAGAGTGATTTGGGTTTGTTGTCCCTTAGCTTCCACTTTCTCTACTGCATAATCCACATGATCAGGGGTTTGCATGAACTCATTGAGGTACCAATCCAATTGCATGCCTGAAACCTCTTCTGCACAACGGATAAAGTCATGAGGTTGTGGGTGCTTGAAGGCAAATCTCTTGTAATAAAGCTGGAGAGTTTTCTCCACATTCTTTTCTCCTATGATATACTCCAATTGGCGGAGGAAAAGTGCCCCCTTCACATAAGCGGTAATCGAATAAGCATAATTGGTATTGAAGCGGTCGGAGTGATGGGTAGGAGTTTCTTCAAACTTAGACTTGACATACCTATCATAAGACCTATAAAAGCTAGTGAAAGGTGCCACTCCAGTGATACGGCTCAAGGCTAAGTCCTGAATATAAGAGGTAAAGCCTTCGTCCAACCATGGGTAGTGTGTCTCGTCAGAGGCCAAAATGTGCTGGAACCAAGCGTGACCTAACTCATGTACGGCAGTGCTAAGAAGACTTTCGTATGCCTCTTCTCCCTCTATAAGGGTACACATGGCGTATTCCATACCTCCATCACCTCCTTGGATAAAGGAGTATTGGCGCCAAGGATATTTGCCCACAAACTTATTATAGAAGTCAAAGGTCTTGAGCATATCGGGCTGGATACGCTTCCACACTTCTGGGTATTTCTTGTATAGGAAGTGTAGGGTGATGCCATTGCCTGCGTCGTGCTTGTCATGGATAAACTGAGGGTCAGCCGCCCAAGTAAAATCATGTACCTGAGGTGCATAGAAGTGCCAAGTACGGGTTTTGCCCTTTACTTTGGGAACCTTTACGCCAGTATCTTCGTAGCCAAAACCAATCTCATTGTTGTTCTGCAAGTAACCAGAGCCGCCTACGATATAATCCTTATCAAGGGTGATTTTTACATCAAAATTGCCCCATACACCATAGAACTCACGAGCGATATATTCGGTAGTATCCCAGCCGCGGTAGTCGTATTCGGCTATTTTAGGATACCATTGGCTCATGGAGAGCGCCACTCCGTCGGGACTGTTTCTACCAGTACGGCGAATCATCACAGGTGCTTGACCAGCAAAGTCCAATCGGAAAGTAGTACTCTTGTGAGGAGGCAGAGGTTTGCCCAACTCTACCTTTAGAATAGTCCCCTCAGTGTGATACTTAACAGGGGAGCCATCTTGGGTAAGGTTACTTACCTTTAGATAACCAATCTCATCGGGCTTAAGGGAGGCGATACGGCTCTCATATTGGGGATTTTCCTTGCTGGATTTGTTAATTGCCATACGACTATCAGGGTCGCGGATAGTCTTAAGGCGGGCGTCCATCTCGCTATTGGGTTGGAAAGCATTTAGGAAAAGATGATAGAAAACCACCTTGAGCGTATCAGGAGAATTGTTCGTGTAGGTGAGTTCTTGTTTTCCCGTGTATTGGTAGTTTTTTACGTCCATATTGACCTCCATTTTGTAGTCTACATGTTGTTGCCAATAGGGAGCGTTTTGCCCTTGGAGGGTGCCTATGGAAGAAAGCACCACAAGGGAGAGCATGCGTTGGTAATTCATCACTTATACAGTTTTGTAATTATGGATACAAAGATACGAATTTTATAGCATATTTTATAGGAAAAAATAAAAAACTTGAGGATGTATATGTAATTTTTTTTCCTTACTTTTGTGCTCTCTTATCTTGTAAAAACATTCTAATGGAACTGAACCTTACCCGCCCGATTTGTTTCTTTGATTTAGAGACCACAGGCACCGATGTATCCCGCGATCGTATCGTAGAAATCTCTGTACTTAAGGTATATCCTAATGGTAATAGAGAGAGTAAGACATGGCTGGTGAATCCTACCGTACCCATTCCGCCTGCCTCTACCGATATTCATGGGATCAGCGATGCTATGGTCGCCCAAGCTCCGACTTTTAAGGAGCTTGCTAGGCAGATACATACAATGATCAAAGACTCCGACTTAGCGGGCTATAACTCTGATCGCTTTGATATACCCCTACTGGCCGAGGAGCTATTACGTGCAGGGGTAGATTTTGACCTCAAGAACCGCGTAACGGTAGATGTGCAGACAATTTTCCACAAAATGGAACAGCGTACCCTCTCGGCCGCTTATAAGTTCTATTGTAAGAAATCCTTGGACAATGCCCACTCTGCCGAGGCCGACACTACAGCTACCTATGAGATTCTCAAGGCACAACTCGATACCTATGCCGATACCCTGCCCAATGACATCAAACAGCTCAGTGACTTCACTACTCGCAAACAAGTAGCTGATTTTGCGGGCTTTATTGCCTATAATGAAAAAGGAGAAGAGATATTTACCTTTGGCAAACACAAAGGGCGCAAGGTAGAGGAGATTCTAGAGGAAGAACCAGGCTATTTTGGCTGGATGCTCAATGCGGATTTCCCACTCTATACCAAGAAAGTACTCACAGCGATACGACTTAGGAAGATGACAAATTAATGTCCTCCCCCTTCCCCCTCCGAAGGAGGGGGCAAGGACACTGAAAAATCAGAATATGTTATAAAAGAATAGATATTCAGACTTATACAAAGAAATCATGCTGCCTAAACACTCTAATCACCCCCTCCTTCGGAGGGGGGTAGGGGGGAGGACATAAGGAAATTTCCAAGCACTTATGTAGATACCCATGCTTTCGGAGGGGGATAGCCAGCGAGTGCCCACAGCTGGGTATGTGAAGAGATGTTTTGAAATCCAATAAGTTACAGAAATTGCGAAACTTAAATAAATAAAAAAACCGCTCCCTTGTGAGAAGCGGTTTTCTTAATTTCTATAAAGAAGAAACTAATTCTTAGAAATAAAGGTTTAGGAGTACAGAAGCAGTTCCGAAACCACTATCAGGAGTACCGATGTTGAAGTTAATAGTAGAAGCATCGTTTACTGATTTGTATTTGAAGAATACTCCGTATGAGTATTGTGCTCCTAAAGCTACTTTAGGGAATACAAAGTATTCAGCACCTGCAAAACCTTGTGCACCAATAAGGAAGTTAGTGTTCTTTTTAGCAGGAGAACCGAAACCAACAAGACCATCAACTCCATAGAAACCTTGTAGACGAGAGGAGCCTTTTCTCCATTCTTTACCATAACCTACCAAAAGACCAAATGCATTAGTTGCATCTACATCTTTTTGTTTTTCAAAAGAAAAAAGAAGGTTAGCAGTGTAACGATCTGCAGTAGTATCAGAGGTGAAATTTCTTCCTACGAAGCTAACACTTTTATCGAATCCTGGAAGTTGAGTAGCATCATTGCTGTTGAAAGCTACTTTGTTACCAGTACTACCATTGAAAGCATTTCCTACAAATTCCAAAGCACTATTGGCATTAAATCCGATAGACCAATCACCTTGTTTTGGTAAGTAGTTTTCTCCCTTAGAAGAAGTAATTTCCTGAGCATTGGCAACGCCAAATGCAAATACAGCTAAAGCTGATAAAAGAATTTTTTTCATCTTAAAATGTATTTAAATTATGGGGCAAAGATATGTTTTTTTTTTGAAAGGAAAAGAAAATACAATATCTTTTTGTAGCTTTTATGGGTAATATATTTGTTTTCAAGGAGTTGTGAGAAATGGAATTTAAGAAAACAATAACAGAGATCGTTTATTAGAACTGACAACTGACTTCTGATAACAGACTACTGATTATAGCTAATTTATAAAGAGTATAAATAACGAAACATGGCTGTTAAAAGTCAGTTTTCATACTAATTAATTCAAAAAAAAATAATACTTTTGCACGACTTTTTAAGAAACTAACTAATTTATATCCTATGTCAAGCGACATCCGTATTCGAAAAGGATTGGATATTCAGCTGAAAGGAAAAGCTGATGCCATTACGAAACCTGCTCCACTGGCGGCTGTGTATGGTATTAAGCCTGCTGAATTCCACCGCGTCATCCCTAAGCTCATCGCACGCGAAGGGGCAACACTCAAAGCCGGAGACGCCGTTTTCTACGACAAAAGAGATGAAAGGGTACTCTTCCCTTCTCCCGTTAGTGGTACTATCACGGAGATTATCCGTGGAGAACGCCGTAAAATTCTGGAAATCAGAATTACTCCCGATGCTACTCAGTCTTTCCAGGATTTTGGAAAGAAGGAGGTAAACTCACTCTCACCAGAGCAAATCAAGGAACACTTGCTTGAGTCAGGTGCTTGGCCGCTCATTAAGCAACGTCCGTACGACGTGATTGCTAGCCCTGACAGCCAGCCTAAGGAGATTTTCATCTCGGCTTGCAAGACCAATCCGCTAGCCCCTGATTATGACTATGTGCTCAAGGGCAAGGAAAAGGAATTGCAGGTGGCTCTTACAGCCCTTTCCAAACTTACCACTGGTAAGGTGCATGTATCTGTCTTCAAGGACAGTTCTCTTTCTCCTTTCCGCAGTCTTAAGGATGTCGTATTGCACAACGTCTCAGGACCACACCCAGCAGGTAATGTCAGCACCCAAATTGCGAAAATTAGCCCTATCAACAAGGGAGAAGTAGTATGGGTGGTTGCTCCTCAGGACTTGGTAGTCATAGGCGAGCTTTTCCTTACAGGACACCTAAACCTCACACGTACAGTAGCGCTTACAGGAGCTTCCATGGAAAATCCTCACTATGTAACAGCTATTGCAGGGGCACAAATCAAGAGTGTAGTAGGAGCAGGGGTAAAAGATCCTGCCGCTACCCGTATCATCAGCGGAGATGTGCTTACCGGTCGAAAGGTGTGTGAAAACACTTACTTAGGCTTCTATGATGATCAGATTACAGCCATTCCAGAAGGTAATGACTACGACCTATTGGGTTGGGCAAAACCTATAAGCAACAAGATTTCCCTTACCCGTGCTTTGACCTTCTCTTGGCTACACCCAGATAAGGAATACAACCTCAACACCAATACCAATGGAGAGCAACGTGCCTTTGTAGTAACAGGTATGTATGAGGAGGTATTCCCACTAGATATTTACCCTATGCAGCTGCTCAAAGCCTGCTTGTATAAGGATTTGGACGAATTGGAAAACTTAGGAGCTTATGAAGTAGCCCCTGAGGATTTTGCCTTGACCGAGTTTGTATGTGTGTCCAAACAGCCACACCAGCAAATCATCAGAAACGGTTTGGATCTTATGATGGACGAATTGGGATAAAAGTTGCTATAGCATAATGGCCAGACCCACAACGAAGCAAGATTTAGAGGCTTTAGCCAAAGAAAACTACCAAAAGTTAGTTTCTTTGATAGAAGCACTATCAGACAAAGAGCGAGAAAAAGCATTTCCCGAAGGTACTATGAATAGGAATATTTGTGATGTCATAGGTCACTTGTATCATTGGCATTTATTATTCTTAAACTGGTACGAGGTAGGGATGCGAGGTGAGAAACCCAAAATACCCAAAGAAGGCTATACTTTTTCTGACACCCCTAAGCTCAACCGAGAGATATGGGAGCAGTGTCAAGGAGTGTCACTTACTGAGATACGCTCACTTTTTGAAGCCACTCATAACAAAGTGTTTCAACTTATACAGAAACACACAGATGAGGAGCTTTTCACTAAGAAAAAGTATCACTGGACGGGGAGTACATCTTTAGGTTCTTACTTAGTTTCGGCAACATCAAGTCATTATGATTGGGCTTTAAAACTAATTCGCAAGTCCATAAAGAAGAAATGACGAAGTTTCAAATGAAGTATATAGCATTAGTTCTTTTAGAGACTGAAAACTTAGTTTCGAAGGAGAAAACTTACGATGAGACGTTACTTTCTATAAAAGCCTCTTCCTTAGAAGAAGCACGGGAGTTGGCTCTCAAGTATGGTCAATCTTGCCAGACAAGCTATAAAAATGGACTGGGAGAGGAAGTAAGTATTCATTTCAAGCAACTTATTGATGTAAATCAGTATTTGAGAGAAGAATATGAGGATGCTGTACTGGAATTGTATTCGCGTCATTTTGAGGATTTAGAGAGTTATAGTCATTTTGAAAAGCTATATTCTAAAAGTAAATAATTAACTTATTCATAATAAAATGAGTTTAAAAAGTAAATTACATACACTAAAAGAAAAGTATAAGGGAACCAAGTGGGAAACGACCTTCAATGCGCTCCACACTTTCCTTTATACGCCTAATGAGGTAACCCACGGGGGTACTCACATTAAGGCAGCAGATGACCTAAAGCGGACTATGAACACCGTGATTATGGCGCTGATTCCCTGCTTGATTTTTGGTATTTTCAATGCAGGATACCAACACCAAGTGGCTTTTGGTACGCTAGAACCTCAGGCAGGTATGTCCTTTTTCAGTGGAGACTTCTGGAGTGGGGCAAACTTCTGTATAGGGGCGATGAAAGTACTTCCCTTGGTGATCGTTTCCTACCTTGTAGGTTTGGGAATAGAGTTCATTTTTGCAACTATCCGCAAGCACGAAGTAGAAGAAGGTTACCTAGTAACAGGGATGTTAGTTCCCCTTATCGTACCTATAGACATTCCTCTTTGGATGCTTGCTGTAGCAGTAGCTTTCGGAGTAATTATTGGTAAGGAAGTATTCGGTGGTACAGGTATGAATATCCTAAACCCTGCCCTTACGATCCGTGCTTTCCTATTCTTCGCTTATCCTACTTATATGACAGGAGACAAGGTATGGGTAGAAGGTGCTTTAGGTAGAGCCAAGGAAATTGCAGGAGGCGCACAACTCGATGCTGTATCAGGAGAGACCATCTTAGGAAACTTAGCCCAAGGGCAGACAGGTACTTACCAGCTATCTGACCTCTTCTATGGGTTTATCCCAGGTTCGGTAGGGGAGACCTCTACACTGCTTATCCTCTTAGGTGCTTTGTTCCTTATCTATACCAAGATTGCTTCTTGGCGTATTATCCTTAGTACCTTTGTAGGGGCTTTTGTAATGGGAAGTATTTTTAACTGCTTGGCACCAAGTATGGAAGGTACCCAGTTCTATGCTTTGTGGAGTGTACCAGCCTATCAACACTTGCTTATCGGAGGTTTGGCTTTCGGGGCAGTCTTCATGGCTACCGATCCAGTAACAGCGGCACAGACCAACACAGGGAAATACATTTACGGCTTCTTCGCAGGCTTCTTTGCCATTATGATACGTTGCTTCAACCCTGCTTATCCAGAAGGGGTGATGCTCGCTATCTTGCTGATGAACGTATTGGCTCCAACTATAGACCACTTTGTGGTACAGGCCAATGTGTCTCGCCGTAAAAAACGCTTAAAACTAACTACTAAAACCGCATAATTATGGCAGTCAAGACAGAAAGTAATTCATATACAGTGATTTTCGCCATTGTCATGGTGGTAATCGTAGGGGCTTTGCTAGCGGGAATTTCTTCCGCACTTAGCGGCCAGATCAGTGAAAACAAGAAATTGGAGAAAAAGCAAAATATCCTTTATGCCATGGGTGTGAATCATAACGAAGGCGCCCTTGGGGAAGGTAAAGTAGTTTTCCTCACTACCGCAGAGGCCAATACTGAGTTTGACAAATATGTAAAGGCACAGTACCTTATAGATCCTCAGAGCAATACTGCTAAGGAAGTAAAAGGAGCTGAAGACCTTATCAACTTCAACGGACACCGCTCAGGACTTCCCCTCTATGTAGGAGAGAAAGACGGAAAGACCCTCTATATCATTCCTGTAAATGGGCGTGGATTGTGGGATGCTATCTGGGGCTATATAGCCGTAGATAAGGACTTTGTGATACAAGGAGTATTCTTTGACCACAAGGGAGAGACTGCCGGTTTGGGAGCCAATATCAAGGAACGCTTCTTTATGGATGACTTCATAGGAGAGCATGTCTTGGATGCCAATGGCGCCTTCCAGAGTGTTCAGATCTCAAAGAGCAACGCAGACCCAGAAAACAAACGTAAAGAGGACGGAAAGGTAGATGCCATCGCTGGAGCCACCCTTACCGGAAACGGGGTAGCAGAGATGATCGCACACGGACTTTCCCCTTATGTAGCCTATATTAAAAGTTTAAACCAATAAGACTATGGGACTAACAAAAAAAGATATTAAATTAGTAACTGATCCCCTATGGGATAATAACCCCGTAACGGTACAGGTATTGGGGATCTGCTCCGCGCTGGCCATTACCGCACAGCTCAAAGCGGCAATCGTGATGAGCCTTTCCTTTACCTTCGTATTGGCCATGGGGAACGTAGCCATTTCTTTGCTTAGAAATGTGATACCACCTAAGATTCGTATCATCGCCCAGCTCATCGTAGCGGCTGCCTTGGTAATTGTGGTGGATTTCGTGCTCAAAGCCTATGTATATGACCTAAGCAAACAGCTATCGGTATATGTGGGGCTTATCATCACCAACTGTATTTTGATGGGACGTTTTGAGGCTTTTGCCTTGGGGAATCCTCCAGGGAAGTCTTTCCTTGACGCTCTTGGAAACGCAGGAGGGTACTCTATCGCCTTGCTTATTGTAGCCTTCTTCAGAGAACTCTTAGGTTCTGGTACTATACTTGGTTTCCAAGTATTAGGCGACCCTATCAAGAAGACAGGCGTGTATGCCTTGGGTTATGAAAACAACGGCTTTATGCTTTTGGCCCCTATGGCCTTGGTAACCTATGGTATTGTAGTATGGGTACAGCGTTCACGTAACAAAGCCCTTATAGAAGAAGGTCATTAATCACTTAAAACGAAAAGAAAATGTTAGAATATTTAACACTGATATTTAAATCTATATTCTCGGAGAATATGGTTTTCGCTACCTTCTTGGGTATGTGTTCGTTCTTGGCGGTATCCAAAAAGGTATCTACCGCTATAGGCTTGGGAGCGGCTGTAGTTTTCGTACAAACTCTTACCGTGCCTATGAACTACTTGCTTAACCAGTATATTCTCAAAGAAGGTGCCTTATCATGGCTCGGAGCGGAATATGCCTCTTATGACTTGAGCTTCCTCACTTACATTCTCTTTATCGCAACGGTAGCTACCATGGTACAGTTGGTTGAGATCATCGTAGAGAAGTTCTCTCCTTCCTTGTATAACTCTTTGGGTATCTTCTTGCCACTTATTGCGGTGAACTGTGCGATCTTAGGTGGATCACTCTTTATGCAATCTCGTGAGGAAACTATCCACTCCTTTGGATTATCTGTAGCCTACGGATTCAGCTCAGGACTGGGTTGGGCTATTGCGATCTTGGCTTTGGCTGCCATTCGTGAGAAAATACGTTATTCTCATGTACCAGCACCTTTGCGAGGCTTAGGGATTACCTTCATCACCACAGGGCTTATGGCCATTGGCTTTATGAGCTTTGGTGGTATGCTCACCGGTGGTAGCAGCAAGAAGGAAGAACCTAAGAAAGAGACTACAACCGTTCAACAAGAAGTAAAAACTGATAAATTAGCCAATAACACAAAAGACTTAAGTAATGATTTTAGCAAGTGAAATATTAACAACTATTACGGTAACGGTGGTAGGATTATTAGTGATAATCCTCTTGTTAGTGGCGATTTTGCTTTATGTAAAACAAAAACTAACCCCATCGGGGCCAGTGAAGATTACCATCAATAATGATAAGGTAATAGAAGTTCCCATAGGTGGTTCCTTGCTCTCTACCTTGGGTAACGAGAAGATCTTCCTCCCATCTGCTTGTGGGGGTAAGGGATCTTGCTTGCAGTGCGAATGCCACGTGTATGAGGGTGGGGGAGAAGCACTCCCTACCGAAACTCCTCACTTTACGAAAAAAGAACTCAAAGAGGGTGTACGCCTCGCCTGCCAAGTGAAGGTAAAACAAGATATGAAAATCGGAGTGCCTGAACAGGTCTTCGGTATCAAGAAGTGGGAAGCAACCGTAGTGAGAAACTACAATGTGGCCTCCTTCATCAAAGAGTTTGTAGTGGAAATCCCAGAAGATATGGACTACAAACCAGGGGGATATATCCAGATAGAAATCCCTCCTTGCGAGGTAAAATACTCCGATATTGACATTACCGCACACCCAGTAGAACACCCAGGCGAGCCTGAGAAGTTCAAGATGGAATGGGATAAGTTCAAGCTATGGCCACTGGTGATGAAAAACCCAGAACCAGCAGAGCGTGCTTACTCTATGGCCTCTTACCCTGCGGAAGGACGTGAAATCATGCTTAACGTACGTATCGCCACTCCTCCTTTTGATAGAGCTAAAGGCGGCTGGATGGATGTAAATCCAGGGGTAGCCTCTTCTTACATCTTCTCTCGTAAGCCAGGAGACAAAGTAACCATTTCAGGGCCTTATGGAGAGTTCTTTATCAATGACTCTGATGCTGAGATGTTGTACGTAGGTGGGGGAGCAGGTATGGCGCCTATGCGTTCGCACCTATACCACTTGTTCAAAACCTTGAAGACAAAACGTACCGTAACTTACTGGTACGGAGGTCGTTCTAAGCGAGAACTCTTCTATGTAGAGCACTTCCGTGAACTAGAGCGTGAGTTCCCTAACTTCAGGTTCTTTATCGTGCTTTCTGAACCACTACCAGAAGACAACTGGAAAGTGAAGAAAGACATCAATGACAAAGAAGGCGATGGTTTCTTAGGATTTGTTCACAACGCTGTAATAGAACAATACTTGAGCAAACACGAAGCACCAGAAGATATAGAATTGTACTTCTGTGGTCCTCCGATGATGAACAAGGCCGTTCAGAAAATGGGACAAGACTTCGGTATGCCTGACGAAAACATTCGTTTTGATGACTTTGGAGGTTAAAACTATTTTTTTCATAATAAAAAATCCGACTCAGCAATGGGTCGGATTTTTTGCATTATTCAAGTTAGAATTTGCCTGTTATATCAGAGATATTGAACTTGCCATTGATCTCTTGAATATCAATTTTTCCATTGAGGATATCAAAGAAGAAATCTCGAATGTTTTCTATAGTCAGCAAGGAGGGTTCCCCCTCTTTGTTAGGGCCTAAGTCATAGGTTTTGAGCAATTGACTTCCGAGGCTGGCAGCCGTAAGGAGGAAATGGTTTTGGAACTTATCGGTATCAAGTAGGTCAGCCGCCAATACCTTACCAATTACGGTATAGCTACGTAGTGTTTTCTGTATATCCTGATCGGAGAGGGAGGACTTGACCTCATCGGTCTGAATATCCATAGCTATTTTTCCAGAGTTAGGCGCTTGTTCGAGTCCCCTGTATAGAGCGCCGAGGTCGGCTAGGCTTAGGTTATAAAGTCTCGTATCAGCAGTGGTAAGCATCTTTTCTATAGAAAAAGCACTAGGGAGCAACAGGTATAACAGCCCTTCTACTCGTACCGAAGGAGCATTGAAAGTGCCTACAATACAGTTCTTTAACTCTATCTGTTGGGTAGAGAATACCCCGCCACATACAACAGAGTTTTCCAAGATAACCTCATCGGCATAGATACTTCCTGCTACAAAGGCATTGTAGAGGGTGACACTCTTGGCATTGATATCCGAGTGGAAAACAGGTTTAACTAGGGAGGCTCTTGATACGATAGAGTTGGCTGACCCTACACTCTTCTTAAAGGTAATATCCCCTTGGGCTTCACTATTGACATAGAGTTCCAGCTGGGTGAATACTGCACCTTGTATTTCGAGATTTCCGTTTTGTATTTCCAGCTTATGAGCAAAGACAGGTCCTTCGATAATTGTATTGCCTTGTACGGTAATGGTACGGGTGAGTTCGGCTACTTTTTCAGGAAGGATACTTCCTTTGACTAAGTTATCTTTTAGCTGTATATTACTCTCATTGAAACGAATTTCTTTTAGTTCATTCATGATTATAGGCTTTTTATATGATTGAAATTTAGTAATTTGAGGATATGTTCTCTTACGCGAGAAGTATGGGTATCCCCTTGATTGTATTTCTGGTTAAGTTCGGCGTTAAAATACCTACTTATCTGTCCGCTTTCTTCTTTAGGGAGGTTGTCCCAAGCCTTTTCTTCGAAAGAACTAAGCAGTTCGTTAGGGGTTACCTCAGAGAGTAGCTGGGAGGGATATACTTTTTTATCGATTTGATTATTATCTCCTTGAGTTTCCACAAAGCATACTGGAGCATATCGAGTTCCTTGTGTCGCTTCCTCAAGCATATTCTTATCGATAGTCTCCTCTAATCTTTTTTGTTTCCATAGGAAAGTATTGGCTTTTCCCAAAGAATCGAAAGCTCTTTTTTTGGTAATAGAGGCACTGATACGAGCTTGCAAGTCCGCCCCTTCGCTTGCAAATACGGTAGCAGTCGAAGCTAAGTCATTGCCTATGGTACGGCTTTGTTGGTCATCACTTTGTTGCTTGAAAAGGAAGATGGGCTTATCCAACTGTTGGATACGGTTGGACAACTCTTGATTGAGGTCATTGAATATCTTCTGATAACGATTAGCGATATTATGGTAATCTCGCTCCATCTGTTTTTGTTTTTCCACACAGCGTTTACCCAATTCGCGTAGGTGCAAGAGAGTAGCCTCGATTCGGGTATTGAGTTGCATGATCTGCTGGTCGATTTCCAAGCGGATAGTATTGAAAAACCCATTGATAATAGTACTACCTACTTTTTGAGCATTTTTGTCGATGGCCACGATCTGAGCCGCTTCGGTAGCTGTCACCGAGGAGGTCAGTCCATTGACCGTATGAGTACAATTCACGACACTCTCATCGAAGGGGAGCGTATCCACTTCTATATTCACATGTACCGTTTCGGTAGCGGTGCCACTATAGGTTCTAACTCCTCCCGTCTTGGAAGGGGGATAACTTACGGTTCCCGAATATGAAATTCTTATATCCTTACTAAATGTTCTAGTGTAACTCATAAGTTATTGATTTTTAATGGTTTGAAAAGGGTTGTTAGCAAATAGTTTTTGTGCGAGTTCCTTTACCCGATCAGGGGCAGTGGAGGCAGCAATAAGTTTGCTAAATTCACTCTTTATTTCCTTATCGTTTTGGGTTTGTTTTTCCCATTGGAGGGATTCGAGCTGTTGGTTTAGGGTGTTGCGTACAGCACTCTGAGCGGGGGCACTTAGGAGGGATTCGCAAATGAAGATATCGAGGTTTTTGGTATCGAACTTATCGAAATTGCATTCGCTAATAAGTACAGGTATAGCCAAGGATTCTGTCTGTGCATGGTTGTGGGTTAGGAGCACCTTATCGGTAAGTTTCTTCTGCTGGAGAGAAGCCGAAAGGAAGGCACTCATGGAAGCTATTACTTTGGCCCCTCGGTTTTTGATATTAGAAGCTAGAATTTTTTGGCTATCGGCCAAGGATTCCACTTGAGCGACAGGAACGGTAGCGGTAAGGTATTTGGTTCTGTTGGAGACACGCTCCACTTCGCGTACAGCAAAATCGATGGTTGGTTTATCCAGTTCGAAGACACGCTGGCGTAGGTTTTGGTTAAGTCCGTTGAAGAGCCTCATGTAGCGGTTACAGATCATGTTGTAATCACGTTCCATACGAGTACGGATAGCCAAGAGCTGTTTGCGCTGAGCATTGAGCTGCATAAGGTAGGAATCTACCTGACTCTGTAGGGAGGCTATTTTTTGGGATATTTGCGAACGCATCATGGTATAGAACCCTTTGTTGACGTTGCTACATACCTGATCAGCAGCTTTTTGTTCGGCTAAAACTACAGCAGTCTGCATGGCTACTACAGCAGCTGTAGTACCTTTGATATGATTGGAGATGGAGTTCATCTCGTGAGCCATAGGCTTTGTATCCAGTAAGCAATCTATACGAGCCATATTTTCAGCGGTTTAAGCGTTAGTAATAGTTTCTTCGGTCTCTTGGGCTTCCTTGAGGTCTTCCAGTGCATTTTTAGCAATAACAGGAAGGTTGAGCGAAATATGTTCGAAGGTAATTTCCTCTACATTCGGTGCAGGGGGCAGCTCAGAAGTTTTGGCAAATAGCGGATTGACAAGGGCGAGCGGTTTGCGACGTTCGTCCAAGAAGCGTACTTCATCGGTAGCTACTGCAATTTCGTTGGAATGGCCATCGCGCAATTTGGCATCGTAGTATTCCACATGTCCGAATTTTTCGGCTTTTTGGTCGATATCCTCTTTGAGGCGATCCATATAGTCCTCGAAATCAGTTTGTACTTTGGCAAACTCCTGTGATTGTAGGGTGAAGGCGGAAATAGTTTCAGCGGAATTATCTGTTACATTGACAATGGTAGTGTCCAGATTGTTATCATTGGACTGAACCATACTATCTTCAGTACGTTGTAGGCTAGTCAAGGCATTGTAGGCGGCTACATATTCACGGAGACTTTCCTGCATAAGGTTGATAATATCGGAGCTTTCGGCACGGCTTGCCCTATAGAAGGCCTCTACATCCTGATGCCACTTATTGAGGTAGCTCATTTTTTGGTCTTTGATATGGTTGTATATCTTAAGGCGCTCTATGCGGTTCTCCTGCATAAGATTTTGTACTATAGGAGCGACGATCTCCTCGTAGATTTGGTGAACTCCGAAGGGCATATGAGTGGTACTACCATCCTCGGCTGTCCACATACCTGTAAGCAGGTTGTAGTGTACACGTGAACTAGGCTTGAGCTGGAAAGGCTGATAACCCTGCATAGAATCGCTATAGTCGAATTTTTCCTGACGGATACGCTCAATCTCCTCATGTTCTAAAATAGGCGAATAGTGGTTGTAGGGAGACTTAAGAATTTGGTATAGTATTCTATTGGATTCATTGATCACCTTATCGGTTGAGGCTACCTTAAGGGCGGAGATAGCCTGTACAGAATTGGCCATGGTCATCATTAGGCTCTTGAGGACTTCCTCGAATTGTTGTGTTTTGGTAGAAAGAGAATCTTTTAATTTGTTGATTTCCTGGAATTTGTTTACGCTCTGAGTGTATTTTTCCTTATTGAATACCTCGATAACAGGGGAGCTCGGCGGGATATTATCGGTAGTAAATTCGTTGAGCTGTTGTAGGTATTCGCTTTTGTCGGCTACCAAAGGTAGGGATACAGAAGAGGTGTCCAGCTCGTCCATACAATAAGAGATGGTTCTAAGGGAGCGTTCTAACTTTCCGAAATAATCATACTGGTTGAGCTGTTGTAGGGAAGTAGAATAAGCATCGGTTTCTATAGTCTCAGTATCGGCGGAAGTTTCCACAATAGGAGCTTCGGAGGAGAGGTTATTTAGCGTACCGATGGTCTCTATCAAGAGGTCATTTTGGCGAGGTATCTGTAGGGTTACTTCCGATTCGGCTACACGGCCGGTATAATCCACGATAAAACTCTTGTCCTCATACTTAATCTGGTCGGCTACGGGTACATAAGCCACGCCCAACTTGCTCACCTTATAGTCACGGAAGATCTCCTTATACTGCTTTTGAAACTCAGCAATACGGCTATCTTTTTCAGCGATTTCTTTTTCAAATGCTTTCTTCTTGATAAAATAAACGAAAAAAAGGATAAGGGTAAGGAACCATACCCATAGATCAGCTATTTTTTTCTGTAAAACAGCTTTTTCTTCTTCTAGGATAGCGATTTGTTTTTCTATTCGTTCCTCTTCTGCAACGATTTTTTCAGCGGCTTGGCTGTAATAATTGAATAATATCTTAGCTTGATCTTGGTAGATATTGTTGGATTCGGGAAAAATTTTGCCAGTCATATATGTTAATTTGAATAAAGTTTTTTTCTATCTTGGAATAAGCGTTCGAGCTTTAGGAGTTGGCCTTCTATAGTATCCTTATTAAGGGCATAGTTGGGCATAGCAAGTAGCATATCTTCAGCGGTTTGCATAAAAAGTTGTTCTGTCTCTTGAGCCTCGGCTGTATGGGCAGGGGAGAGGAAACGCAGGTTTTCCTCAAGAGAAAGGATTCGCTTGCTAAGAGATTCAGGCAGGTTTGCTACCTTTTCAGTACTATTTTTTAGTGCTTGGATCGCCTTTTTCATATTCGAAATGCCATTGCGTTGTAGGGCTTGTTGAGAATGTACCTCGGCTACCTTGTCAGAGGCCAATAAGAAACTTACAACGCTCAACAGAAGCAGTGAGATAAGCCCTCCTTGTACTAACAATTGTAGGAAGAAAGTCCATAAGAAAAAGAGATTAGCCGCGACCATGACCCCTATAGCACAGATAGCATAGAGGCCAATAGAGAACCAACGCAGTCCTAAGGAGCCTACCTTCTGCTGAGAGGGATTGGAAAAATTGCCCCAAGGTGATAACACCTCTGCAAAGCAAAGCCCGTAGATAAGGGAGGCTACTAAGATGTTTAGCACTAGAATACTATTCTCCCAGTGTCCAGCGAATAGCACAAATCCCGCTATGATGATAGCCTCACCAATGAGCAGCGCCAAAAGGGTAAGTGTTTTTTTTGTATCCATAATTATAGTGATTATTATCTTTTGTTACCACACTTAGGGCAGAACTTCACATGAGGCGGAAGGGGGGTACCACAACGGCTACAAGTATCACTGGATTGTACTTGTTTGCCACAGTTTCCACAGAAAGTAGCCCCTTCGGCTAAGGGCGCATTACAATGAGGGCAAGTACTATTGCTTTGTTGCAGTAGGGTGCCACAACTCACACAGCGCTTGGCCGAGAGGTCATTGTCAGTTCCACACTTGGGGCAGGGATTATAGGGATCACCACAATGTGGACAAAAGCGTGAAGTGCTTGGGAACTTCTTGGCGCAGTTGGAACAATAAACCATCTTGACTTGTCCTTGTTCCTGTTCCTGTCCTTGGATATTTCCTGTTCCTCCTTGGAAATTGGGTTGGTTGTATTGGGGTTGCATCATGCTGCCTCCCACGGCTCCATTGCCGCCCATTCCCCCCATCATACTCATGGCCATAAGTCCTCCTAGGAGTCCTCCATTGCCACTACCGAAACCATCAATGGCATTGTTAGCCGTGTTGAACATCTGTTCTTGTTGCCAAGTATGTCCTGTGATAGACATAGAAGCTTGAGTAGCAATAGCTTCGGCTACTTTGCGCCCCTCTTCGGTGGTTTTGTCTATATCGATAGAGGTGATATTGAACTGTAAGAGTTCTAAGCCCAAGTTATCCCAAAAAGGATTGAGTACATTTTTCAGATAGTCGGAAATCTCATCTAAAAAAGCGGATAAGTACTTGAAACCCACACGATGTTTGATGACGTACTGAGCAATTTGGGATTTGGTTTTAGTGGAGAACTCACCGAAAAACTGTTCAGTAAGGTCGTCCTGTGTATATTCCGATTTAGCCCCAACGGCGCGTATCAAGAATTTTTCAGCATCATTGACCTTTAACCCATAACGCCCCCCAGCTACCAAAGGAAGTTGGGTGTTATAGTCAGGATCATGAATCGGCATTTGGCTTACAGCCCAATCAATACTGAAGGTTTGAACCTTGTTTACAAACCAAACTTCAGCCGTAAAAGGATTCTTTCCGCCAAAAGGGATTCCGTATAAACTCCTGAGAATAGGAAGGTTTTCTGTGTTGAGGGTATGCCTACCAGGGCCAAACTTGCCTACGATTTGCCCCTTGGAGAATAGAACAGCTTCTTGTGATTCTTGTACAATTAGCTGTGTATAAGTAGATAAGTTGGTTTGAGGAAATCGCCAAGCATATATAGTTTTATTCCCTTGTGGAGACCAACTGACTAAGTCTATTATTGCCATAATTGTGATTATTGAATCTAGGTTTATTACATGGCAAAAATAAGATTTTTTTTTAATTTTTAAAAGAGTTATTTGTATTTTTTGAAGAGGAGGATGAGTAATACGAATCAATAGTTAAATGTTGTTAACTAACTTTCTAATACTCAATCTGTTATTTCTTGAAGAATAGGGAGATATAATTGTCTCTACTCCTTTGATAATCATGTTTTTATAAAGACTCAAAGAATGCTTAAAACTCAAAGCTCAAAACTATTTTGTCAAACATTTCCTTGTCTTTCTCGTTGAGGAATTGGGTTTCTATGGGGAGGTAGTAGAGTTGGGGGAGCGCAAAGCCCAAGCGTACATAATCTTTCTCTGTGGTGAGCAGTCGTCCTTGTTGGCTCAAGAAGGCGATTTCTTTTGCTGAAAAATGATGGTGATCACCATAGGATAGGTGTGTGAAGTGAGCTCCTTTGCTTTGCAAGAAAGTAACCAAGGGAGTAGGTTTGGCAATACCTGTTACAAGAGTAAAGGGTGCAGAAAGGAAATCTTCCAAAGGTAGGCTGTCTCCGTCCCGACATACCTTTGTAGCATAGGCAATGCGGGTAAAGAATACCTGCTGATGGGGTAGGGGGTGGAGCTGTTGTATGATTTTTTGTTGTGCTTCTTCAGATAGTTCTGGGCACTTGGTAACCAAAATAATCTGTGCTTTGCGTGCACGGGAGCGTATGTCCCTAAGCGAGCCTATAGGCAGTAGAAAGTCCTTGGTATAGAGCTTGTCGTAGGAAGTCAGTAGCAGGTTTAGCCCAGCTTGTACCTTGCGGTGTTGGAAAGCATCGTCCAAGAGGATTACCCGAAAGTGAGGGTTTTGGAGCAGTCGCTCGATACCCTCTTGGCGACTTTCGCATACTGCCACGGTTGCCTTGGGGAATTTGCGGTGGTACTGGAAAGGCTCATCGCCTAGGGTAAGTGCTGTAGATGAAGTATCGGCAAGAATAAAACCTTTCGTCTTACGCCTATATCCACGGCTAAGAATAGCCACTTGCTCCTCTCCCAATAGGCGTACCAAGTACTCCACCATAGGGGTCTTTCCCGTACCCCCTACAGCCAAGTTGCCCACACATAGGGTAGGGAAGGGGTACTGCTTCGAGTGAAGCCACCCCCTATCATATAAGAAGTGCCGCAAACGCACCGCTATTCCATAAAGAATAGCAAAAGGAAAAAGAAGGAAACGCATGGGGAGTTTTTAAGTTTTAAGTTACTAACCACTAATCACTAACCACTAATCACTAACCACTAATCACTAACCACTGACGACCGTTTAGGGAGTACAAAGCTCATAGGTGCCTTTTTGAAGTGTCTCCATACAGCCTTGATAAGCGCGAAGATCTCCGAATCAGGGATATTTCTAGAGCGGAAAGCCACCCAAAGAGAGAGGCCAAAGCTTACAATAAAGTTGATAAACCCTACGATAACTAAGCCAACGAAAATCCATATCCACATGCTCCAGACTAGGTGGAAAGCAGCACCATAAAGCCCCATAGCAATATTTCCACTTACAAATGTGATGTGGCGTATATCCAAATCAAGGTCAAAGAAAGTTCCTATAGAGGCAGTACTCCCCATGAATACCCCAAACCAGAAGTTGGATAGAATCCCTGGGCGCTTGTGGTCAAGCCAAGCAGCTAATTTTTTGGTTCTCTTGACCCCTAAGGCGCGTTTTAGGATAGGATGTTCCTCTATACGGTAAGCAAATTGGTTGTGCTTTTGCTTGTTGGAGACATTTCCTGCAATAATACCCGAGATAAAGAGGAATACTCCAGCGATAGCGGCATGTAAGATGAGTTTGGAGTGTATAGGAGAAGCGTCTGTTAGGAGTTTGTCCCAGCTATGTGCTACTATATTCATTCCCCAAAGTCGTTCCGCGCCCCATACCAAGAGCAGGGCAACGGCAAAGGCCATAATGACATTCCCTACAAAGGCAATGAATTGCGAACGCCACAAGCGGGCGAAGAACATGGCAAACTCGCTGTGCTTTTCCTCTTCCTTACATTGTTTCTTCATACCTTCTTCTACCACACGGGCAAGAGTGGTGGCGGTCATAGAAGGCTGCTTGGTGGCCAGTGCAGAGCCTGTCAGGTAGATCAGGATAAAACCAAAGGCATAGTTCATACTATAGAGGAAAGCATGACCAAAAGCACTGGCATGTACTTCGTGTAATAGCGCCTTGAAGATACATAAGAACCCAACGATAAACCCTGCACCGAGGCTGGCTCGGAGCATCTTGAGGTACTCCTTAGGGGTATCTGTGATATACTTTTCCCCTGTGGAGGCGTTGAACTGGGTGATCTCGTAGGTAACCGTTTGGGTACTTTCCTTGATAAAGGTGCGTATATTGTTTTTATAGCAGTTGTATTCTATCAGCTTGAGTGCCATGCAGATAGTGTTGTCTATCTTATCCTTTTTGCTGCTGACAACCAGTAGTTCTATTAGAGTTTTTACTCGTGAGAGCTGTTGGTTGAGGCGTAAGAGTCCCTGATTGACCCGCATGGTGATCCCATATTTGGAAGTATTTTTGTAGGCTTGTTGAACAAAATCCTGACACTGATGGAAGAGCACCATCAGCTGTTTGTAGTTAAGGTTTTCCTCATTGAGGGGTTCGCCTTGGAGAATAGGCTCACGCATGCTGTCAAACTCTCGTTCAAAGCTCAAAAAAGGACTTTCCAAATAGCTGTATTCAGGCACCATATGGATAATATCCGACTCCAAGGTGCGTCCACTCATACGCTGAGTGATTAGCCCAATGGCTTCACAGAGTTGGGTAAGGCTGTTATGCTGATGTTCTTCCTGAGCAAAAAGATCATGAAAGCCTAAAAGCTCAAAGAGCAGACGAAACTCCTTGCGGTCTATGCGCTCGATCCACAGATAGTCTGTCTGTAGGTAGAACACTTGGTTGAGGATATATTGTAAGGTATCTTTTTCAGGCTGAAAGGGGAGTATCTTGGCCGAAAAGCGTCTGTTGAGTTCATAAAAGAAACTCGAATCCTGTAGGATTCCCACCTCAGAGATCATTCGGCCAAACTGTCGTCCAGAGAGTAAGTCCTTGATATACGCTCCTAAGATCTTGCACTGTTCTGGGTTCTCCTGCAGATAGCCGATAAGTTCCAAAAGAGAAATGTTATAACTCACACGCTTAGGACGGAAGTAGCGCACCAAGTCATACAGCAGGAGAAAGCCTGTATGCTTGGCTACCGCTCCATCCTTGATGTGACTGTCAAATACTTCTTTTACACTATATTGTTTCTTTGTCATCTTATTTAAGTTTTAAGTTTTGAATTTTGAGTTACTAACCACTAATCACTTTCCTAAGTTTTTTATAAAAAGCCTCTTCGCGCTGGGCGATCTGAGAGAGCCTCTGTGAAAGCCCCTCATAAGCGGCGCGATGCGCCTGGTTGCGGTTCTTATATAAGCGTGCTACCTCCACTGCAAAATCACGCCATAGATCGCCGATGGCCGTAATCTCTTGGGAACATTCCTTTAGGGCATCGCATTTGAGCACCTCTGCGGCTTCCTCAAGGAAAGCCCCATAGATAAAGCGAAAGCCACCTCCACCAGTGCCTATTTCCTCTTGCATACGGATCATTTGGGCAAGGTAGTGATTGGTGATTTTGACCCCTCGCTTGTCATACCAGCGCAATATATCTTTGCTTACCCACCTGATTGCCCTGACCCCAACAATAGGTACAGGGGCGAGCATCTGGCTGCAAGTATCCTTGATACCCTTGCCAATAGCCTCCTTTAAGTCTATCTGCTTGGGGAGGTGTGTAGGGAAATACATATGTCCTTTAGGCGCTAGGGTGCCTTGGGCAAAGCGTACCTTCTCAAGTTCCTGAGAGCTAAGCCTTGTAGGTTGTTCCATTACAGGATCACTGATAAGGTAGGTATCTGCTTCCTTGCCATATACGACCAAGTTATGCGCATTGAAGTGAAAGCGGTACGCATCGGGGAAATAGGTCAGATGATACACCCCCACTTGTAAGCCTACAGGCATGCCCGCCTGTAGTTTCTCATCTAAGGCCTGCTGTGCCTTCTGCGGAGAGGAGAACCGCTCACGCTTTACACGAAACCCCAGCCTGCGGGCAACCTTGGAAAAAATATGTCCAGGCATGGTGCGATAACTGATAGCAGGCGCCTGATTGACTTTCAGCCAAGGAAAATAAAAGAACAATAGTCCAGAGCCAATCCCGAAGATCATAGGCTCACTGAGCTTCAACCCATAGTAGTTCAATAGGTTAGAAGCTGTACCGTTCTCACAATGCGCGGATTGGTTATGTTGGAATACAATTGACATATACAGATGATAAGAAAGGCAAAAGTACAAAAAAATCTTGGATAAGAGAAAAAGCAAAGACGGTTTTTTAGCAAAATTTTTTAAGGACAAAGATTTTGCTTGTATTTGCAAAATATAGTATCTTTGCAGTTTCGAAAAATGTATCTTTTACTTTTGCAAAAATGCTTACATTACAGTCATTTACGTTCAATCCGTTTTCGGAAAACACCTATATATTATATGGAGCACAAGGCAAGGCTTTCCTAATAGACCCTGGTTGTGCTATTCACTCAGAGCAGGTAAAGCTCCGAGATTTTATCAAGGAAAAAGGGCTTACCGTGGAGAAAATCCTGCTAACCCATGCGCATATAGACCATGTCTTTGGTCTACAATGGGCCTGTGATACTTTTGCTTTGCCTGTGCATCTGCATCCTAACGAACAAGAGGTCTTGGAGCGTAACCCCTTGGATGCACGCCTTTTTGGTTTTGATTTTCCTGAGTTTGACGGAGATTATGTGTTTGTAGATGAGCATACCATCCTTCACTTGGAGGATACGCCCATTACGCTACGCTTCGTACCAGGACATTCGCCAGGGAGTGTAGCCTTTTATATAGAGAGCCAACACAAAATTATCTCAGGCGATGCGCTTTTCCGCCGAAGCATAGGCCGTACTGACCTCTACAAGGGGGATTATGACCAACTCCTACATAGTATTCGCACCCAACTGCTCTCCTTACCTCATGCAACGGAGGTATATAGTGGACATGGTGCGCCCACTACTATAGGAGAAGAAAAGCGCCTGAATCCTTTTTTGCAAATCCAATAAAATGAAACAAACCACTTCGCGACTGATTTTTATAGATATTATCAGGGCTTTTGCTATCTGTATGATGCTCGAAGGGCATTTTATAGACGGCTTGCTGGCTCCTGAGTATCGTGATGAGAATAACTTGTTCTATGCCACTTGGCACTATATCAGAGGTATGACAGCCCCTGTGTTCTTTACTGTTTCGGGCTTTATCTTTACCTACTTGCTGATCAAGGAACAGAATCCAGCCAAAATGGGTTGGAATCATGTGCGTGTACAAAAAGGGGTAAGGCGAGGTATCAACCTAATCATCATTGCCTACCTGCTACGTGCCAACATACTTAACCTCTTCACCCCTGGTTATACCGATATGAATGTCAGGCGAGTAGATGTGCTTCACTGCATAGGCCTTTCCCTGCTCTTTCTTATCGCCTTTTATCTGCTCACCTACCGAAGGAAAAACCGATTGCGTATGTCGATCATGCTGCTGGGGACAACCTTTGTCGCCTTTTTCTTTGAACCAATCTATAGTCATCTAACCTACGAATATTTGCCTATGGCCTTGGCTAACTATTTTACCAAGGAAAATGACTCGGTATTTACCATATTTCCTTGGTTTGGTTATGCTTCCTTAGGAGGCTTTATGGGCTTTCTCTTCTATAAAAATCGAGAAAATCCCCACTTGTATCGCAATATGATAATATGGTATATCCTTTTGGGAGTGATACTGATTACTTTTCCCTATTGGATGGGTAAAATAGCCGATACCCTACAGATACATTCCTTACAACTGATTGCTCATGGAGACTATCTGATAAAGCGTATAGGCAATGTGCTACTCTTTTTTGCTCTCTTTATGATTCTTCGGCATGTGATCACCTCCCCAACATTGCAGAAAATAGGACAAAATACCCTTTCTATCTATGTGATTCATTATATAATCCTATATGGGAGCTTTACAGGAATGGGGCTATATCGCTATTTTCACGATCAGCTCACCCCATGGCAGGCAATCATAGGAGCGATTCTCTTTGTGATAGTAACCATACTTATTACTTTCTTATACATGCGCAAAGAGGCTCTAATAGATGAAAAGATAGACTCTATAAAAGCAAAAATCTACCAATTCCTCAGAAGAATAGGGGCAATTTTTGTCAAACAGAAATACTAAAACAATGACTGAAGAACAGCGATTACTCACTTATTTAGAGGATTTTATTACCCACGAGCGCAAGGAGCGGTTCACTGAGATTCTCTCCAATAGAACCCAACACTTTACCGTAGCCATAGAAGATATTTTCCAAATGCACAATGCCAGCGCGGTGATTCGCACCTGTGAGGTTTTTGGTGTACAGACAGCGCACATGATAGAGGAAAAATATGGCAAACGCTTGGATGCCAAAATTGCTATGGGTGCCGAGAAATGGGTGACCACCCATCGGTATGCACAGGTACAGCCCTGTATAGATACTCTCAAGGCACAGGGTTATCAGATTGTGGCCACTCTGCCTGCCCCTACAGCGGTACCTCTGCAAGAGTTTGATATAACCCCCAAAAGCGCCTTTTTCTTTGGTACAGAAAGAGATGGCCTTTCCCAACAGGTGATCTCCCAGGCCGATGTTTTCTTAACTATACCTATGGTCGGCTTTACCGAAAGTCTTAATATCTCGGTTAGTGTAGCCATAATACTCCAATACCTCACCACCAAACTGCGTAGTTCAGCGCTTAATTGGCAACTTTCAGAAGAAGAGCAGCTGCTTTTGCGCCTACAATGGACGAAAAATTCCATCCGTAGCCTTACCGATGTCCTATCTCGTTACTATTCACTCAAATAACTATGGCAAAGAAATACTATACCGTATGGGAGGGCTATAATGTAGGCGTTTTTTCTTCTTGGGAGGAGTGTAAGAAGAATATATCGGGCTATCCTACAGCCAAATATAAGTCCTTTCCTACTAAAGAAGCAGCACAAAAGGCATTCCATGAGAACTATTGGGCACATGTAGGAAAAAAAAATACACCTACACCCCCTACTTTCGGGGAAAAGCTTCCCTACAATACCCATAGTATTGCGGTAGATGCCGCTTGTAGCGGGAATCCAGGAACTATGTACTATCGCGCTATTGACCTCTCTACTGGAACAATTTATTTCTCCCAAGGCCCCTTTGCCAAGGCCACTAATAATATAGGAGAGTTCTTGGCTATTGTACATGCCCTAGCACAGTTGGCCTTATCGGGGGATAGCCGTACCATTTATTCTGATAGCAAAATTGCTATCTCATGGGTAAAACAAAAGAAGTGCAAGACCAAACTTCCTATGGAAGCGGCCAACCAAAAAGTCTTTGAACTGATAGAACGTGCCGAGAAGTGGCTCCATACGCATACCTATACCAATCCTATTCTTAAGTGGGAAACCCAACTTTGGGGCGAAATCCCCGCCGATTATGGAAATAAAAAATAATAAGACAAAGAGCCAAATAGCCACTTTCTACTAATTTCCTCCCCTCCAGTTCCCCCTTCGGAGCTAGAGGGAATCAGATTTTTATCAACTTCTGGGGTTAGTGGTATACTGATTATCAACCACTTAAAAAATAATTCAAAAATTCTTGTTGAAATATTTTGTCAGTTTAAAAAGAAGTTGTACTTTTGCACCCGCTTTCGAAAAGGGAGTGAGTTCATTAAAATAGACCAAAAAAATATTTTTAAAAAAAGATTTGGTAGTTTCAAAAAAAGGTTGTACTTTTGCACCCGCTTTCAAAACGAGCGAGCGCAGCGAAAGAGACTAAAATTTTTTTTAAAAAAGATTTGGTCAATTGAAAAAAAGGTTGTACCTTTGCACCCGCAAAAATGGCGAGTAAAAAAAAGAGACCGAGAAAAAATTTTTGAAAAAAGATTTGGTCAATTAAAAAAAAGGTTGTACCTTTGCACCCGCAAACAAAGCGACTAAGTTCATTAAGAAATATTGATAATACAGCACAGAAAGATTTAGACTAAGCGGGCTTTATACGAGTCAAAAGAGATTTAAAGATTTAACGATGAAGAGTTTGATCCTGGCTCAGGATGAACGCTAGCGGCAGGCCTAACACATGCAAGTCGAGGGAGAAGCCCTTCGGGGCAGAAACCGGCGCACGGGTGCGTAACGCGTATGCAACCTACCTTTCACAGGGGGATAGCCCGAAGAAATTTGGATTAATACCCCATAATATTATTGGATGGCATCATTTGATAATTAAAACTGAGGTGGTGAAAGATGGGCATGCGTCCTATTAGCTAGTTGGAGTGGTAACGGCACCCCAAGGCTACGATAGGTAGGGGTCCTGAGAGGGAGATCCCCCACACTGGTACTGAGACAGGGACCAGACTCCTACGGGAGGCAGCAGTGAGGAATATTGGTCAATGGTCGGAAGACTGAACCAGCCATGCCGCGTGCAGGAAGAATGCCTTATGGGTTGTAAACTGCTTTTATATGGGAAGAATAAGGCGTACGTGTA